>JANNFN010000100.1:0-24698 GCA_031379885.1 Methylotenera sp. | reverse complement strand
TTTAGGCGCCCTTGTGCAGGGCGTCTAAGGTAGTCTTCTACAGCAAGGGTAAGTTTAGAAAAATCGCCGTTTAAATTATCAAGCATTTCTATTGTTTGCGTTATTGGTATTGATCCATTCAACTTGCCAATCGTTTCGGTGATTGTAGCGAGTTGTAGCGCACCAACACTTAGGCTGTTACCTTTTAAAGCGTGGCAATAGTCGTGTAGCTCACCATAGTGTTTTTGTTTGGCAGCAGCCTCAATTTTATAAATCAGTTTTAACGAGTCAGCCAAGAAATTTCTAAGCAATCGATGCATAAATAACTCATCACCAGCCCCAATTTTTTCAAGCTCTGTTAATGTGTGCAAGTCTAATTGTGTATTGTCAGCCTCAAGATCAGATACGATATTGATTGGATTGTTGAGAGCACTGTTCATCCACTGGGCAGCAGTATTTGGTGCGAGATTGAGTATGCTCTCAATGGTATTAAATAACTTGGCCGCTTCAATAGGTTTAGTTAAGAAAGCATCAAACCCAGCATCATTAGCCGACTCTCTTGCAGATACGGTGGCATCTGCGGTAAACAAAATAAAACGTGTCTCTTTATCGTTTGGTTGGGTAAATCTGTATAGTTTTAAGGCATCAACCCCGCTCATTCCTGCCATATTCAGGTCGGTAATTACAAGATCAAATTTTCTTTGCTCAAGCATGTCTAGCATTTCATCACCATTAGTAACAATCTCGACCTGATGGCCGGGAAGAGACAGTAAGCGAGTGATAATTTTCTGGTTAGTGCTTTCATCCTCACACACCAAAATATTGAGTGCTTCGCTATTTTGGCGAATATTAGAAGGTGGCGCTAATGTGGCAATTGCATTTGTTTCAGCCTTTGACTCATTATGGATATCCTGCTCCGTGCTCACTTTATCTAAAACAAGGTCAAACCAAAAGCGGCTTCCTACACCCTCAGTACTTTGAAAGTTAAGTGTCCCACCCATTTCTTCTACCATGTGCTTGGCAATAGTAAGCCCTAAACCGCTGCCACCAAATTTCCTAGTAGTAGAAGCATCTGCTTGGGTAAAGCTTTCAAAAATTTTGTGTTGTTTGTTAGCTGGAATACCAATCCCAGTATCGGCAACTTCAAACCGTACAGTTAGTTTTTCTGATTCTTCGTTTAGGGCGGTAGCCGATATTGTGACGCTACCTTCCTGCGTGAATTTGATTGCATTGCCCAACAAATTGGCTAACACTTGACGCAACACAACAGCATCACCTTTAAGCGTTCCCAATGTATTAGAAACGCTCGCACCTAGTTGAATTTTTTTGCTATTGGCTTGAGAGCGGAAAATTTCTAGTGAGTCATGCACTGCCTCTTCAGGTGAAAAAGCCACATTTTCAACTGTAAATTTACGCTCTTCAATTTTGGTAAAATCTAGTACATTATTCAGTAGAGAAAGTAATAACTTGGATGAGCTTTCTAAGGTTTTAAGTAAATCACGCTGATCAGTATTAAGCGGCGTTGTTTTAAATAAAGTACTGATACCGATAATGCCATTGAGCGGTGTGCGAATTTCGTGACTCATATTGGCAACAAATTGTGTTTTTGCAAGGCTGGCTTCTGCCGCTCTTTGGCGCTCAATTTCGGCTTTATGGGTTGCCTCATGCATTCTTTCAATCAACTTTGCCACGTAGAGTGGTAACGCTATCAGGATAATTAAAAAGCCATATACAATAGGTTTGTGTCCAGCCCAATAAGGATTAATTTGGGTGGCAATAAAAAAACCTAAAATACTCATTATTTGTGAATGGAATAAATACTTTTTGCCGAAACGAAAGCCGTTACCAAAAGTTATCCACAAATAGACACCAATTAAGACAAAGCCAACATCACCTGCGAGAGATAAAAAAGTCGAAGTGCCAATCACATCAAGCCAGTTACCTAACAGCCTTCTAATAGGGGATATTTCTTTTGCAAGACTTACTGCAATTAACAATGCAGTTGTAGCAATCTCGAAAGCGATTAAGCAATAAAATCCTATTAGCTCTCCGTGGGGGATAACTTCACTATTTGCAAAGCTGAAAAGCAAATATAGTGTAAATACAGTGCCAATCACTAGGCGAGTACTGGCTTGCTCCAGCTCGAGCGGATCGCAGTGACTAGCAGCATTTTTATACCAATTTTTTAGTATGTTAAGCATGTTTGTAATCTAATTAATTAGCCCTAAACCGTAATACTGCTTGCTTTGCTCTAACAAGGTTTTAGCAATTTTTGCTAACTCTCCTGTTTGCACTGGTTTGGTTAAGCATGCCGAAGCACCTGCAGAAATTAGTTCTTGGTGCGTTGCATGATCCTTCAAAACAGTCACCACAACGATGGCATGAGTTAATACATTGTCTGCATTTTTAAGTGCCTGCACAAATTGCATACCGTTCATTTGGTGCATACGAAAATCAGTAATAATTAAATCCACCTGCTTATTTTGCAGCCACGCCAAAGCTTCAACTGGGTCGGTCATCGCAACAATTTTAAGATCCATTTTTAGGGATTTTAAAATGGCGGTATGAATATCTAGCACCGTTGGCTGATCATCAATCAGCAAAACCGTCTGCCTAAATTTTGTTGCGCTACGTATGTGGCTAACTTTTGTCATTACTCTATAGGTTTCGCTAGTGAATAGCCGTAGCATGTTCATTGTGTATTTTTTCAAGCACATCGCGCATTGTTAGCATGGCTGAGACTAGCTCAGGGTCAAAATGTTTGCCGCTTTCATCTCGTACATATTCAAGTGCTTTGTCGATGCTCCAAGCCTCTTTATAGGGCCGAACACTCGTTAGTGCATCGAATACATCTGCTATCGCTACTATGCGTGCAGAGAGCGGAATATCAGTACCTTTAAGCGCATAGGGGTATCCAGTACCATCAAAGCGCTCGTGGTGTGCTAATGCAATTTCGCTACCCTTTTGTAAATATTTTGATGGGCTGTCTTGTAGTATTTCATAACCTATTATCGGGTGCTTGCGCATTAACTTTAGCTCTTGGTCATCAAGATCGGTCTTTTTAAGCAAGATGCTATCTGGAATGCCAATTTTGCCAATGTCATGCAAAGGCGATGCAAGCTCGATAATTTCAGCCTCTTCCTCGCTTAGGCCAATAGTTTCTGCAATTGCTCTGCTGTAAAGCGACATGCGTTGTAAGTGCATTGCCGTGTCGTAATCTTTATGTTCTCCCGCGCGTGCGAGCCGCATTAACGTTTCTTTTTCTCGCGCTCTAATCTCAGTAGTTGCCGACTTAACTAAGCTTTCAAACAAATTACTTTTATTTTGCAGTGCAATATGTTGCTGGTGCATGGTAAGCAAATTTTTGCTGCGTGCGGTACATTCATATATATCAACAGGCTTGCTTAAAAAATCAGCAATACCAGCATCTAGGGCTGCATAGCGGGTCTCAGCATCTTTTTTAATCGTAATCATAATGACTGGCACTGATTCATATCTTGGTAAAGTTTTAAGTAAACGCACAAAGTCAATACCATTCATTTCGGGCATAACATAATCTACAAATACTAAATCTGCTGTATGTTCTGTTGCCCACTCTAAGGCTTGTTCTGGATTGGTTTTTTCAATGACTTTGATTTTAGAGTTGATACTTTTTATTACATGCGAAAGTATGGTTCTGCTAGTTGATTGGTCGTCAACAATCAGTACTGAGCAGTCATCAAATAGTTGTACATTCGTCATTCGTATTTTCCTCTGATGTAAGCTCATTATTGGCTTACTAATATTTAATTAAGCAATGTTTAAGCCAATTTAACTAAAAATTGGTGAGATAAGAAATAATGCCAACAAAAATATTAAATATTTAATAAAATCAATAAGATATATGTCTTATTAAAACCATATTTTTGTGGAGCTTATTTTTTAGTTGAACGATATTGTTGTTATTGTTGAAATTAGATGGTCGAGTTTCGTCAACTAAGTTCTATATTTTGACACATTAATGACGCATTGTAAGGAAAATTTTAGTAGCTATTTTTAATAAAAATATCACCATCTGGTTTTAGGTCAAATGCAATACAAATGCGCTGCTCATTGGAATTAAAAGGGATAGTGCGGTGAAACAGAGAAGAGGGAAACAGCACAATATCGCCTACTTTTGGCATCACGTGCGCAACGGGGAAGCTTTGGTGTTTCTGAGGATAATCGTCGCCATGCGTACCGTATTCAAAAGCGCCTTCGTTTGAGCCATCTTTTGGCGTTGGCATAGCCAAGTAAACCGCACCGCTAATCCAGCCTATCTCATGAATGTGCGCGCTTAAATGACCGCCTTGTTGCATTTTGACATACCACGAGCTGGTGAATTCCAACTCGGCTGGGAATGATTTGATGAGCTCACAATCTGCATCTGCAAATTTATTTTTGTAGGCTAAAAATTCTTTTTTAATAAGCTCAGCAAGCGCGCGAAATGACGCTTCTGGTCGTTTAAACAAATTGCCAGCCGATTGTTTGCCGTTGTGCAACATGCCCTGCACGCGCTCTGCTATATCAGCGTTGTGAATGTCGTTTAACAAGTCTTTTAAAAGCGGATTATTTTTATCTAGAATGGGTTTTTGATACACGAAATCCAGCCCGTTTTTGCAAAAATTGTAAGGATCGGCTTCGTTGAAGTTGATGCTGTAATGAGTTGATAATGTAGCAAGGAATGGCGATGTATTTGGCATGACGCCAGCAAGCGCGTCCCTATTGTTTTTGAAGGCATCGAATTGTTCGTCTTTATACAAACAATACAGTTTCCGTGCTTGCCAATCGTCCAATTGTGAGCGCTCAAAATATGGGATTGCTTCATCATATTTTTTGGCGAGGTACAAAAATTCGCCCATATTATAGTTAGCGTTGGGGTGGTCTGAGTTTAGCGCCAAAGCTTTTTGGTAACTTTTGACGGCATCACCCATATCACCTCGATCGCGGAGAGTTTCACCTAAGTTATTGTGTGCATCCGTGTAATTGGGAAATAGTCGGATGGCTTGCTGATAACTGTTGATCGCTTCATCCAAAGCGCCTTTATCTCGCAAAGCTGTACCTAAATTAAAGTGGCCACGCGCGTCTTGTGGGTTAATATTTAGGCCGTGCTGATAGTTGC
The DNA here is from genome assembly GCA_031379885.1 of Methylotenera sp. Classification (GTDB taxonomy): domain Bacteria; phylum Pseudomonadota; class Gammaproteobacteria; order Burkholderiales; family Methylophilaceae; genus Methylotenera_A. The sequence continues at coordinate 19,579 of JANNFN010000100.1, read as the reverse complement.
TGATAGCTTCGCCTAGCTTGCCTTGGCGCTGTAAAATTGTGCCTAAATTACCAAAAGCTTCAAAAAAATCTGGCTTAAGTTGAATTGCTTGGCGGTAGGCAGACTCAGTCTCTTCAAAGCTGTCCAATTTGCCTAATGCGATACCCAGATTAAATAGCAAGTCTGGCGTTTTGGGCTGTAGCTTAAGCGCATTTTTGTAGCTAGCGGCTGCTTCGGCAGTTTTTTGTTGACCATCTAATGCCAAACTCAACACATGGTGCAATATAAAAACGTTGGCATGTTTCGCAATTAAGTTTTTGGCCATGCTTTCTGCTTGGACAAGCTGACCGCTATTAAGTGCATTAATAAGGTTTTGAACTTCTTGCGGGTTGGGTTGTGCTGCGAATGAATTTGCCATGTTTGAAATATGCTAACTAAAATTTGTTTGTAATCTGCCAGCCATATGCCTTAATAATTGCATGGCTATTTTGGGGTCATCTTCCAACATGGAGTCTATATTCTCAGCATAAATCACGATAACACGTGCTTCATCAGAGGCAATAATCGCGTCTGATGTGGTGGGTTGTTTGGTGAGCATTGCTAGCTCCCCAAAATAATCGCCAGCTACAATTTCGCGCAAAATCGTACCATTATTACTCAGGTTGACTTTGCCTTCTACCAAGTAAAATAAATTGCGCTCAGTGTTGCCACGCTCAAAAATGTATTCGCCTTGTCTTAGAACTAGGCCGTAGCGGCGCATCAACGTTTCAATATAGTTAGCTTTATTGGGCGATCCGCTAAACAGCCCTTTCAGCAACAATACGTCTTTTTTACGCAAGGTCGAGATCAGCTCGGTGCCTAATAAAAATACTGCAAAGTTTAAATATAGCCAAGTAATCGATACAAACATGGTTTTCATGCCGCCAAAAATTGCGCCATAGTTTTGGTTGATGGCCAAAAACAAACCAAACGCTGGCCGCATTAATAACCACAACAGGCCTGTTGAACAAGCGCCCAGTAATAAATGCACAAAGGCAACCCGCATCGGAAAAAACACTTTGTAAAAAATAATAATTAAAAGCGTAGTAAGCAAGAGCGTGCCAATTGCACCAACTGCATTCAACTCAGCAATGGGCAAATGTACCGCTAAAAAGCGGATAATTTTTTCTATAATAAAACCTGCCGAAGTAAACAAAAAAAACAGCAATAAAATACCAAGCACAGAAACCACATCTTTAAATTTACGTTTAAAGTAAGAAGGTGCTTCCACCATGGAAGAGATGGTATAAAAAGCTGAGCGCATGGCGCTGGCAAGCGGAGTAATCGTCCACAGCAATACAAACAAGCCAAGCGCTCCCCAAGCTGCTTTGGTTTGCGTGGCACTGTAAACTTCCACCATAATTTTGCTGCTGAACTCAGGTACTAAATTACCAGTAAGAATCGCCAGTTTAACGATGGCATAATCAGATGAAAATACTAAATGACTGAGCAAAAAGAAAATGAGTAGTACCAAAGGAATCAGCGCAAAAAGTGCGTAGAAAGATAAAGAAGCGGCCATACCAAATGCATTGTGGCGCGTAAACCCAGCCAAAGTCTCACGCAACACAAATAGTGGTGTGGTGTATTCTTGTTTGGCATAAGCATTAACAGGCTTATCCAGCGCAGGGTGTTGCGCGAGATTTTTTATTTTTGCAAACTTTTCTGGATTAATGAATGCCATATCGCTATTAATGGTAATTATTTATTTTAAGACTTTAAATTTTTCGGTTGCCGCGACTAATGCACTGGTGATTCCTGGTTCCATGCCAGAATGTCCTGCATCAGCCACCATCACAAATTCAGCGTCTGGCATGGCGCGCGATAGTTCCCACGCACTTTGCGGCGGACACACCATATCATAACGCCCTTGTACAATCACAGTTGGAATCTTATTCAGTATGGTGGCAGATTGTAATAGTGCGCTACCATCAATAAAGCATTGGTGTTGAACATAGTGAATTTGAATGCGCGCGCGCGCCACTTCAATTGGCTGTTCTTTCAGTATTTCATCGGAGGTCTTGGGGTTGGGGTTGATGGCATCCGCTGGTTTCAGTCGCATAATAGAAGATTCAAAAGCATTCCATTGAATTGCGGCAGGCACATTCACCAGCGCATCGGCAGAAAATATTAGTTTTGAATAAGCGTTTAATACATCGTACCGCTCAATTTCTGGTAAGTAACTGATTAAGCTGTGCCACACTTCGGGATAAAATCCCTGTACTCCGCCTAAAAACCAACTTAACTCACTTGCACGACTTAGGAAAATGCCGCGCAATACTAAAGAAATAAGTCGATCGATATGTTTAACGGCATACGCTAATGCTAAAGTACTGCCCCAGGAGCCGCCAAATACGTGCCACTTGGCGATGTTTAAATGTTGGCGTAAAGCCTCAATATCTTTTATTAAATCATCAGTTGTATTTTCACGCACTTCACCTTGTGGTGTGCTGCGACCACAACCACGCTGGTCTAGTAAGATAATTCGGTAATGTTTGGGGTCAAAAAAACGCCGCTGAGTTGGACTGCAACCGCTACCTGGGCCGCCATGTAGAAAAACTACAGGTACGCCTTCTAAGTTACCACATTCTTCATAATAAATCTGGTGTAAATCGCCTACTTTTAAGCCGCTTTTATTAAAAGGTTCGATTTCTGGATACAAATTGTAAGTAGCTTGGTGCATGGCTGTATTGATGCTTTCTAATTGATTTTGTTACATATTTTACACTAGTAATAAAATTCTAAAAACCTCAATAAAAAATATTTAAAATATTTGTTAATAAATTGTAACTAAAGTGTTGCAATTAATATTTACTTGATTTATATTGCAGTTCGCGCATGAAAGTGCGGCGAAAAGTTTTCTTAAAATTTGTAATAATTACCATAAGTAAAAGTTGCAAAATTCAAGTTTACTTTTAATTAACCCTTAGTAATATAACTTTGGAGATAAAAATGAAATTTAATACAATTAAGCTAGCTTTAGGTTTAGTTGCAGGCGCTACATTGGCAATGCCAATGGTTGCATCAGCAGCAGCAGACCAAGAAGCGGCGATCGCAAATGCAAACAACTGGGCACATCCACGTGGTAACCATTCAAACAATGGCTACAGTGCATTGGCTCAAATTAACAAAGGTAACGTTAAAAACCTTAAAGCAGCTTGGACATTCGCTACTGGTGTAAACCGTGGTCACGAAGGTTCACCAATCGTTGTTGGTAACATGATGTATGTACATACAGCATTCCCAAACAACGTATATGCTTTAGATTTAAACGACAACCAAAAAATCGTTTGGCAATATTTCCCTAAACAAGATCCATCAGTACAAGCAGTTTTATGTTGCGATAACGTAAACCGCGGTCTTGGTTTTGGCGATGGCAAAATCTATCTACAACAAAATGACGGCAACTTGGTTGCTTTAGACGCTAAAACTGGTGCTAAAGCTTGGTCAGTATTAGTAAATGATCCAAAAGTTGGCGCTACTAACACAAACGCACCACACGTAATTAAAGACAAAATCTTAACTGGTTGCTCAGGTGCTGAGTTCGGCGTACGTTGCTTTATGGCAGCTTACAACGCTAAAGATGGTTCATTAGCATGGAAAGCCTACTCAACAGGCCCAGATGCTGAAGTGTTGATTGGTTCTGATTTCAACTCAGCAAACCCACAATACAATGCTTTGTCAGTGTACAAAGACATCAATGGTGGTAACAAACAAGGCGGTTCTTTCGAAGCTATGAAAGCCGGCGAAATCAAAATCGGTGAAAAAGAACTTGGTACACGTACTTGGTTAAAACCACAAGCTGTTAAAGATGGCTGGCAACATGGTGGTGGCTCTGTATGGGGCTGGTGGCCGTATGATGCACGTACAAACTTAGTGTACTACGGTACAGGTAACCCATCTGTTTGGAACCCAGACGTACGTCCAGGCGACAACAAATGGTCAATGACTATTTTTGCACGTGATTTAGATTCAGGCGTTGCAAAATGGGGCTACCAAATGACTCCACACGATGAGTGGGATTATGATGGTATTAACGAAGTGATCTTGTTCGACAAAGGTGGCAAAACATATGCTTGGCACCATGACCGTAACGGCTTCATCTATACATTCAATGCTGGTAACGGTTCATTAGTTGCCGCTGAGAAAGTACACCCATTTGTTAACTGGGCAACTGGTATCGATATGAAAACTGGCGTTCCACAAAAAGTGGGCACAGCTTCAACTCACCAAGACTACAATGCTAAAGGCGTTTGCCCAGCTGCATTGGGTACTAAAGACCAACAACCAGCTGCATACTCACCAAAAACTGGTTTAATGTATACACCACTTAACCACGTATGTATGACATACGAGCCAGTTGAGTCTAAATATACAGCTGGTCAACCATGGGTTGGTGCTACATTGACCATGTTCCCAGGTCCAGACGGCGTAATGGGTGGCTTCGGCGCTTATGATCCTATGACCAACAAAAAAGTATGGTACAACAAAGAGAAATTCTCTGCTTGGGGCGGTGCGCTTACTACTGCTTCAAACTTAGTGTTCTACGGTACTTTGGATCGTTGGTTTAAAGCATTGGATGCACAATCAGGTAAAGAACTTTGGAAATTCCAAGTAGGTTCTGGCGTGATTGGTAATGCATTCACATACGGTAACAAAGGTAAACAACACGTTGGCGTGCTATCAGGTATCGGTGGCTGGGCTGGTGTAGCGATGAACCTTGGTATGACTAACCCAACAGACGCTTTAGGTGCTGCTGGTGGTTATGCTGAATTAACTAAATACAACGCTGCTCCTGGCGGCGGTGCATTGACAGTATTCAAACTATAATTTAATCGCAAGATTATTTTGTAACTAGAATCAAGTTAGTTCTATAAAACACCTCGCTTCGGCGAGGTGTTTTTATTTGTGAGTGGTTAAAAGTGAATTGTCATCTAGTATGGATCTAGACCGTTATACAGAAGAGTATAGTTAAAATGAAAAAATTAGTTACAATACTTAAGTTAGAAGTTAAATCAAAAGAACTTTTATTTTTAGTAAGACTCTCATGCAGTGATGCGGAAATTTGACCGCAATTTTAATTAAGGAATTTAAATAATGTTGAAACATATTAAGCGACCCAGTTTGGTTGTGGGTTTAGTTGCAAGTATCGTGACAGTTTTAGCAATAACAGCAAATACTAGTTTTGCTGCAGATGAGACTGGGTTAGATCTTAATAGCGGACGCGGTGGTGAGGCGCAACGCGTGGATGACGGTACAGAATTTAAAGTATGTGCAGATCAAGACAATATGCCCTACTCAAACTCCAAACAAGAAGGTTTTGAAAATAAAATTGCAGAAGTGTTAGCAAAAGATTTAGGGTTAAAACTATCTTATATGTTTTGGTATGACCGCATGGGGTTTTTACGTAACACTTTAAATGCAAAGCGTTGCGATGTGGTGATGGGTACTGCGTCGGACAATGATGCGCTACGCACTTCAAAACCATATTATCGTTCTGGTCACGTGTTCGTTTGGCGTAAAGAAAGTAACTATAACATTACCAATTGGGATTCCCCAGATTTGAAAAAAGGCTTCATAGGTGTTGTCGGTCAAAGCCCAGCAACCATTCCAATGAACGATCATGATTTAATTGCCAATGCACGCCCCTATCGTATGCAACGCGACTTAAATCTACCACCAAGCTATTTAATTGATGATTTGGCTAAAGGTGAAATTGATATTGCGGTGGCTTGGGGGCCAATCGGTGGCTATTTCGCCAAGAACAATAAAGTGCCCATGGAAGTTAGAGTGATTCCTGAGTATGTAAATGCAGATAAGATCAGTCAAGCTAAAGGTCGAGAGTTTTGGAACATCTCTGTAGGTGTGCGTAAAAAAGATAAAGAGCGTATGGAGAAGATACAGGCCGCATTAGATCGCAATCAGGATAAAATCGCACAAATACTGGCAGATTACGGCGTACCAACCGTGCCAGTTGTGATGGAAGCAAAGAAGGCAAATTCTGATAAACCACGTGGTGAAGTTGTGCCAAAAACAGAGTAGAATATCGTTTCTTATTTTGTGACAATTTAATGTCAACCAAGTAGAAAGATGTTCGTTAAATTAGCAAACGTTCGAGCTGCAAGTGCATGTAAGACGTTGCTCATATTGTATAAAAAAGATTAGGAGAAAACATGTTTGGCAATAAAGCAATCAAGTCAACTTTATTTGTTTCTATGTTGACAATAGCAGGTCTTACACTTTCATTTCAAGCAAATGCAGCGTGTAATTTGGTTTCTACAAAAGATGGTAGTCCATTAGCAATTAAAGTAGTAGATACAGATACACCAGAAGCTAAACAGTTTTTAGAAACTTGTGTAAATCCATATACTAAAATTTATGCAGCCGACAAAGAAGCTGCTAAAAAAGGTAAAAGAGAATATGGCTACAACAATTGTACTGGTTGCCATGGCGGTAAATTAGAAGGCATTATGGCGCCATCTTTAAGAAAAAATACGCAAGGTGGCCAAGGTGCATTTGACCAAAAATGGGCATATGCTAAAAATGCTACTGATAAAGGCATGTTTGAAACGATTGCTGGTGGTACACCAGGGGTTTCTGGCGGTACTATGTTTGTTTGGCACAATCAATTGCCAGACCATACAGGTGACGGCCTTTCAACAGACCAAATACTTAAGGCGATTGCTTATATTCGTACTGAATACAAAGGTGATGGTGAAAAAGCTTGGTTAAAATAAAACGTTAACCCAAAAGTAGTAACAAATAAAAACGGCTGCTGTATAATTACAGTAGCCGTTTTTTCATGACAAATATTATAGATATAACTGGGGAGAAATAAATGAAGCATCTAAAAATTAGTGTAGTTTTGGCTTTAATGCTATCGGCATTAGTGGCATGTAACAAAGCAGATAATGCCGCTGGAACGCCTGCAGCAGGCGCAAGTGCTTCAGAAGCAAGCGCATCTTCAGCTACTTGTAATTTAGTTTCTACAAAAGATAACAGCCCATTGCTTATTAAGGTAGTTGCTACTGATACACCAGAAGCGAAAGAGTTTTTGGCAACTTGTAAGAACCCCTACACTGCAAAATATGCTACTGATGAAGAAGCTGCAAAAGTAGGTAAGAAGGTTTTATCTTTCAATGGCTGTACTGGTTGCCACGGTGGTAATTTAGGTGGCTTAATGGCGCCTTCATTAGTTAAAAACGGTGGCACAGGTGCTTTCGATACAAAATGGGTTTACGAAAAAAATGCAACTGATAAAGGAATGTTTGAGACAATTGCTGGCGGTACACCAGGTACCTCTGGCGGCACAATGTTCATTTGGCACAACCAGTTACCAGGCCACACAGGCGACGGTTTAGGCACGGATGATATATTAAAAGCAATTGCTTACATTCGTACTGTATACAAAGGTGATGGTGAGAAAACTTGGTTGAAGTAATAATTTAGTTGAGGCAAAAGCTAATTTGCCTGCTGCTGTAATAACTTAAACGGCTACTGTATAATTGCAGTAGCCGTTTTTTGTTGCATTTAACTTAGGGTGTTTAAAATAAAATTTAGCACTTAATATGTGCTCATTTTTTTGTTCTACTGATTTTAACTATCAATATTAGCTAAATTAAATTAAGGTTCACTTGGAAAATACTGAAAATAATTCGCTACATCATATTGTCATTGTAGGTGGCGGTGCAGGCGGCTTAGAGCTTGCAACCCGTTTGGGTGATGGTTTGGGAAAAAATAAAAAAGCACTCATTACGCTGATTGATAGTACTAGAACTCATGTGTGGAAACCACTCTTGCATGAAATTGCTGCAGGTAGCATGAATCCAGATAAGCATGAGCTAGAATATATGGCGCAAGCGCATTGGCATCACTTCCGTTTTAGATTGGGTCGCATGGATGGTTTAAATCGTGCTGCAAAAGAAATTTCTGTTGAACCGTTTTTAGATGAGGATGGCGTAGAGGTAATTCCTCGCCGCACATTTAAATATGATACGTTGGTGATTGCTATAGGTAGCACGACCAATGATTTTGGCATTAAGGGCGCACTAGAGTATTCCATCGCGCTGGATACGCAAGGCCAGGCAGAGAGGTTTCATCGCCGCTTGCACAATGCTTTAGTGCGCGCGCAAACTCAAGTTGCCCCCATTCAGCCTGGGCAACTTGAGGTGGTGATTGTCGGGGCAGGTGCTACTGGCGTTGAGTTGGCGGCTGAGTTGCATAATACTACGCGCGAATTAGCAGCTTATGGCTTAGATAAGATTGATGCAGATCGTGATGTTAAAATTTCAATTATTGAAGCGAGCGATCGCTTACTTCCAGCGTTGCCTCCAAAGCTTTCTATGGCGGTTGAATTAGAACTTAAGAAACTGAACGTACACGTATTAACTGGTGAACGCGTGACTGAAGTAAGCGCTAAAGGGGTGACTACTCATAGCGGCAGTTTTATTCCATCGCAATTGGTAGTGTGGGCAGCAGGAATTAAAGCGCCTGATTTCTTAAGCCAATTAGATGGTTTAGAGACGAATCGAATTAATCAATTAGTGGTAAAACAAAACTTACAAACTACGATAGATGAGAGTGTTTTTGCATTTGGTGATTGTGCTGCATGCCCTTGGATAGGGCATGATGGTAATGTTCCACCACGTGCGCAAGCAGCTCATCAGCAAGCATCCTTGTTGTTTAAAACGATGAAAAAACGCATTGCGAATAATCCAAATTTGCCGAACTATCGTTACCGTGATTATGGCTCATTGGTGAATTTGGGCCGATACTCAACCGTAGGTAGTTTAATGGGTGCGCTTTCTGGTGGCAGTATGTATATCGAAGGCATGTTGGCGCGATTGATGTACCAATCACTGTATAAAATGCATTTAATGGCATTGCATGGTGTATTTGAAGTGGCTTTACAAACAATCGCTAAATTCATTACACGCAGAACTGAAGCACAAGTCAAACTGCATTAATAAGCCAATTTGATTGGTAAGTAAAAGGTAATTTATATAAAAAAGCCGCAATTGCGGCATTTTTATTGAGCGATTTTCTTGGTTTCGTTGCGATAAAGTTTGAAAATAATCGCCATACAAATACTCACGAATGCACCAAATATAATAATGATTGTATTAATTGGCAAACCTTGATGCACCATTAATGTATAAATTCCCAGTAGTACTAATATGCCAATATTCTCATTAAAGTTTTGCACCGCAATTGAGTGACCTGCACCTAGTAGTGTGTGGCCACGATGCTGAAGTAAAGAGTTGAGCGGAACCAAAAAATAGCCAGCTAGAACACCTATGCAAAATAACACAACCGCAGCAACTTCACGCGTGTCTACAAATATCATCCCCATCACCAAAACACCCATCAGGATGCCCGCTGGCAGCACTTTAACGGCATCTTCTAGTTTAACGAATAGTGAAGCTCCAACTGAGCCTACGGCAATGCCTACAGCCAGTATGGCAATTAGTTTGGTGGCATCTTGCTGATTCATTCCCAGTTTAAGCGATGCCCAACTTAGTACGACAAATTGTAAAGTTGCGCCTGCACCCCAAAACAAGGTGGTGACGGCAAGCGAGACACGGCCTTGTGGGTCGCGCCATAAAGTGCTGAAGGCGTGCCAAAAATCGCGCATCAAATATACAAAATCACGCTGAGGAATTTTATGATCCAACGGTACTTTAGGAATATAGTAGTTAAAACCAGCTGCGAGCAGGTACAAGCCAGTGATCACGGCAATACCAAAATAAGGGTCTTTTGCTGAAATGACAGAGCCAAAAACAGGACCTAAAATAATTGCAGTAACAGTCGTGCCTTCCATCCATGCATTGGCTTTAATCAGTAAACTAGATGGCAATAACTCGGTGAGAATTCCGTATTTAGCTGGCGAGTAAGCCGCAGCACCTACACCTACAATAGCGTATGCGTACAAGGGCGGCAAACCCATTAGTGCTAATACGCAGCCCATAAATTTGATGCCATTACTAATAAACATCACTTTGCCTTTGGGTAAAGCATCAGCAAATGGCCCAACAAATGGGGCTAGTATTATATAGGCAAATACAAAAAATTCGCGTAAAAGTGGCTCATGCCACTCGGGTGCGCTTAGTTTGGAAAGTAAGGCGATGCAAGCAAATAGCAAGGCATTATCAGCAACCGCGGATAAAAATTGTGAGATTAAAAGGGTATAAAAGCCTTTTTTCATTACATAGACTTGGCTATATTATTAAAGCGCTTCTGCTGCAAAATCTGCCAAGCGTGAACGTTCGCCACGTACCAAAGTCACGTGACCATTATGTGCCCAGCCCTTAAAACGGTCAACTACATAGGTTAAGCCAGAGCTGCCTTCGGTTAAATATGGCGTATCAATTTGCGCGATGTTGCCTAAGCATACCACCTTAGTGCCAGGCCCAGCGCGAGTAATCAACGTTTTCATTTGTTTTGGTGTAAGGTTTTGCGCTTCATCAATAATCAAAAACTTATGCAAAAAAGTACGTCCACGCATAAAGTTAAGCGATTTCACTTTAATTCGTGTGCGAATTAAATCTTGTGTCGCGGCCCGCCCCCATTCACCTGCATCTTCATCTGTTTTGTTTAATACGTCCAAATTGTCTTCTAGTGCGCCCATCCAGGGCGCCATTTTTTCTTCTTCGGTACCAGGTAAAAAGCCGATATCTTCACCCACGGGCACCGTAACGCGCGTCATAATAATTTCAGAGTAGATTTTCTTATCTAAAGTCTGAGTTAACGCTGCGGCAAGTGTCAGTAAAGTTTTACCAGTGCCTGCTTGACCAAGTAGCGTCACAAAATCAATGTCAGGATCCATCAGTAAATTTAATGCATAATTTTGCTCGCGATTGCGTGCAGTAATGCCCCACACATTATGTTTTGGGTTCATGTGATCATGCACCACTTCTAACACCGCAGTATTATTTTCCAACTTGCGGACAATGGCATGAAACGGTTTGTCGAATTCGTAAAATATAAATTCGTTAATTAGAAAAGTTTTAACAAGCGGTCCAGAGATGCGGTAAAACATACGACCAGCCTCTTGCCACGATTCCATCGCTTTACTGTGCTTATCCCAAAAATCCTGAGGCAGTTCTTTAATCCCGCTATAGAGTAAATCCGTGTCTTCAAGTACTTTGTCATTAAAGTAATCTTCGGCTGGCACACCCATAGCACGTGCTTTGATACGAATATTAATATCTTTGCTGACTAAAATAACTTGGCGGTTAGGCTGTTGTTTTTGCTGGGCTAATACCACACTAATGATTTGGTTGTCTGCCTTACTACCCGCCAAGCCAGGTAGCTCAATATTAACTTGCGAAGTTTGCAAAAATAAGCGACCAGCCAAATGCTTATTACCGTTAATTGCTAATGGGCAACCAAGTTCTAAATTAGTGAGATCTGTACCTACAATCTCTTCTAAATATCGACTGGCTTGGCGTGCGTTGCGCGCGACTTCGGTTAAACCTTTTTTGTTGTTATCTAGTTCTTCCAGCGTTACCATTGGCAGGTAAATGTCGTGCTCTTCAAAGCGAAATAAGCTAGAAGGATCGTGCATGAGTACATTGGTATCAAGTACAAAAAGCTTGGTATTGCTTGCAGATTTTTTTGCCATATTTTTCGAAATAAATTAAAAGTAAAGGTTATAGAGTTTTAATAAAATTAAGCACTTCCTGCGCGTGACCATCCACCTTAACACCACGACACTCATGTACTAGCATGCCATTTTTATCGATGATAAATGTACTGCGTTCAACGCCACGCACTTGCTTACCGTACATATTTTTCATTTTCATTACACCAAAAATACCGCAGGCTATTTCTTCAGTATCGGCCAACAATTCAAACGGAAAGTTAAATTTGGCCTTGAAATTTTCGTGCGATTTTAAGCTGTCGCGCGAAACACCTACAATTTCCGCATTGGCGGTTTGAAATTCCGCATAACTATCGCGAAACTGCATTCCCTGTGTAGTACAACCTGGCGTATTATCTTTGGGGTAAAAATAGATAACAAGGTTTTTGCCTTGATAACTGGAAAGCTTAAAAGTTTTACTGCTGGTGGCAGGTAATTCGAAATCGGGAACGGTTTGATTAAGCATAGTTGTTGTCATAGGGTTAGCTCTCATTGTTGTAAAAAATTTGCATTTAGGCAAGCTTAAATTTAAGAAGATTTTAGAATAAAATCGAAGAGGTAAACTTTAATTACTAAATGTGACAAGTTTAAGGTGAGAATTGTTCGCTTTGGTAGAGGAAAATTGAAAAGAGTTACTGTGGCAGTGATAACGTGATGCTCGTACCTTGTGGCGATACGGTTTCAAATTTGATGGTTCCGCCTAATACTTCACACACTTTAAAGGCAAATGGAATGCCTAAGCCTGTTCCAAAACGTTTTGTACTAGGACCAGGACTTATGGCGTGTGGATCTGGTGTAAATGGCATGCCAGTGCCTTCATCGCTAATTGTAAAAATAAAGGCATTTAGCATTCGCTTCGACTCAATCACAATGTGACTCTGTTTTGGCGAAGCATCGATAGCATTTAATATCAAGTTATAAAAAACCTGTTCAAGTAAATGCTCATCTGTAAGTATTGTTGCATCTGCATGATCAATGTATTTAATTATGCGAATATCTTTAGCTCGAATTTTTTGTGTCAAAGGCAGCAGTGCGCCCTCTAGAATGTTCTCAAAACATGCTATTTTTAGCTGGGGTTTTATTGGATGCAAATACGCGAGCAAAGCACCAGTCCAGCGCTCCAGCCTATCTACAGTATTAATAATGCCGAGCAATGATTCACGCGTGTCACTATCATTTTTTGGGATATCAATAATCTGCGCTGTAGCTCGAATACTTGCTAGCGGGTTGCGGATATTGTGCGCTAACATAGGCACCAACAAGCCCATTGCAGCTTGTTTCTCGCTTTGCACAAGTGCGTCTCTATTGGTCTGCAGCTCACCTGCCATTTTATTAATTTCTTTTGAAAGAGATGCAAGTTCTGCCGCGCCAGTTTCTGGCACTTTGTGCAGTAAGTTGCCTGCACTTATTTCGCTGGTGGCTTGCATAATGGCGCTAATAGGGTTAACAATCTCGCGTTTTAAGAATATTCGTGACAGTACTAGTAGCAGACCCGCAAGCAATATGGGAATAATTAAAATTGCGATTGAAGCCTGTTTTGCATCATCTAGGCGATTTTTTAATTCATTTTGCTTCAGCGAGAGCAAGTCCTCTGCGCGTTTTGAAACGGCCTCATAACGACTAAAAATACCTGTTTCCATGTCTTTATAAAGTGATTTTCGTGAAGCTTGGCTAGGACTTTTTTGATAGCGTAGAAACAACGCAGGTGCTTCATCTGCAAAGCTTTTATAGTTGCTTTCTAGGTTTTGAATGGCTTGCTTTTCTTCTACACCAACCGCTAACTTATCCAACTGAATAAAGTGCTTTAATATTGATTCTGTGTATATGGCATATTCATGCTTGGCGTCCGCATCTTCTAACAGAAATGCATCAAATAACTCTTTCATTTGGCGATACAAATCGCCGCGTGTTTGCTGGATTTCCTGAATTAATGAGTGAATGCGTTGTGATTCTTTGGCAGATTTATCCCACAAATAAATTCCGTAACCGCCACCTGCCACTGCCAGTAAAATTAGAGCAATAAAAATAAGTTCATGCGCTAGCAGAAGGTCACGTAGCGATTTGGGCTTTCGCAGAAAAAATTTGCGCATTAAGGGTTTTCGAGTTTGAACGAAACTGGAACAGTAATATTGAAACTGCGGCCGCGAAGCGCCTCAGGTGGTGCCGGGAAGGGCGAAGCTTTGCGCACCATTTCTAAGGCTTGATTATCTAGCGCCTCATGTCCGCTACTTTCTTTTACGCTAGAAGATAGCACATTGCCGCTGCCATCGAGCTTCAAGTCTAGCAGGCATTCTCCTTGCCAGCCACGCATCGCAGCAATTTTGGGGTATTGCTTATGTTTGGCAATGGCACGACCTAACGTGTTGCCATATTGGCCTAAAGCCGCATTAATATCTTCTTCAATAGGCTCAATTTTTTTCGGCGGCTCTGGTGGAGGTACGGTAATGACTGGTGGCACATCCACTTTCGGCGCGGCGGTAATTACCGTGGGTGGCGGTGGCGGTTCATGTTGCACAGGTTCATGATTTGTTTCAACAGGCTTAGGTTCTAGCTTGAGCTCTTTCTTTGGCAAAGGCTTGATTTGTTCGGGTTGCGGCTTTATGGGCTCAACAGGCTTCGGCGGCTCAGGAATCACCACAGGCTCTGGCGGCTTAGGTTGCATTATTTCAACCGTCAATTCGTCAGGCATCTTTTTGATCGCATCAAATTTAAAATTAGGCACCACCACAAAAAACAAAATATGTAGCAAAATGGAGCAGACAACTGCCCAGATAAGCGTGCTCTCATTAATACGGGGATTTTTTATTGTGACTTCCAAAAGCAATCAGATATTTAAAGGTAAGTTGTTGATTATACTATAGCTTATAGCCAAGTGATAAGGGCTAATTTTGGTTGATATAAACCATAATTAATGAGTTATGTTAAATAGTCATGTAAATTAAAATTGTTAAATCAAACCTTCTAAAAGCTGCACGCCTACTTGTTTGCCTGCTTCACAATTGCCAACGGCTTCATCCAACACAATAAAACAATTGGCGTTGCTCATGCTGCTTAATACGCCAGAACCTTGATTAGGTAAGGGTTTTACTTTCCAAGCTCCATCGGCTTCAAACAAAATACCACGTTGAAACTCGGTGCGGCCAGTTGCCTTTTTAATGTTTTCAGTGCATTCGACCATGAACATCGGCAAAGGTTTTGTATTGCTGCCCATTAAGCAAATAAGTGCCTCACGGACGAATTGATAAAACGTCACCATGGCAGAAACTGGGTTGCCAGGAAGGCCGAAATAATGACTGTTGCCAACTTTGCCATACGCCAATGGTCGCCCAGGTTTCATATTAATTTTCCAAAACAACACTTGGCCATGTTTGGCTAAAAGTGCTTTCATAAAATCTGCTTCGCCGACCGAAACGCCGCCGCTGGTAATGACAACGTCGTTATTTTGAGCCGCTTTTAAGAGCGTAGCTTCGAGCAAATTAGGATTATCAGGCACCACTCCTAAATCGCTGATTTCTATACCTAGCCTGCTAAGCATGCCAAATAGTGTATAGCGATTGCTATCGTAAATTTGACCTGTTTCAAGTGGTTTTCCAACGCTTATAAGCTCATCACCTGTGCTAAAAAAGGCCACTTTTAATGGGCGATAAACACGCACTTCGCCAAGGCCAAGCGATGCAATCAAGCCCAAGTCGGCTGGGCGCATGATATGGCCTTTGGCTAACACAGTTTGGCCGAGTTTTAAATCTTCTCCCGCCAAGCGCACATTCGCGCCTAGTTTTGGGTCTTCTAGCAAGGTAATGCGGTCACTTTTTATCGCAATTCGTTCTTGCATCACCACCGTATCTGCACCTTTTGGTATTACTGCGCCAGTCATAATCTTGACGCACTCGCCTGCACCTACAACTCCCGCAAATGCCTTGCCAGCAAAAGCGGTGCCGATGACTTTGAGTGTTTTTATATGGTCACTAAACTTAAAAGCAAAGCCATCCATCGCGCTGTTGTTGTGGTTGGGTACGTTGCTGGGTGACACAATATCTGCAGCTAACACACGCCCTAAGCTTTGCATCACTGGTAAAGCTTCAGTTTCAATCACTGGACTTAAAAATTGCTTAATAAATTGCCGTGCTTGGCTTACCGACATGGCATTAGGGTCGTAGTCATCCATGCAACTTGGGTCAGTGGCAATTTGGCTTAAGTTTGGCTTGGGTTTTGTCATAACTTTAATTCTAATGCTTTTAAATCTTCAAAAGTGTTCAAGTTTGTAAATGCGTCTGCATCATCGCTAAAATCCACTTCCACATACTTTAGGCTTTTTTGCCAAGCGCTTACTTTACGTTCGCCGCTGGCTAAATATTCGATCAAGCTTGGCAACATACTTTTTTTCATCAAACAAAACACAGGATGTGTGCTCCCATCACTGCTTGCAACGGCAATATCGGCGGGGGCTGCAGCCATGCCATCTAAAAGCTTTTTAACCAAATCTAAAGGCAATAGAGGCGAATCGCAAGGCACGGTTAATACATAGTCGTGTTTGGCATGCTTTAACGCTAACAAAAATCCCGCCAAAGGTCCCAGAAAGTCATCCGTTTCATCCTGTAACACGGGGTAGCCAATAGTTGCGTAACTCGCAATTTCACGGTTGGCATTGATGAGTATTTCATTCACTTGAGGCTTCAAACGTTCAATTACATGCTGAATCAACGGCTTATTTTTCAAGGTTACCAAGCCTTTGCCCACACCATTCATGCGCGTCGCGCGTCCGCCTGAGAGAATAATTGCTGTGAGATTTTTCAAGAGTAGAATCTGACCCCATTATTTTTTAGTTTAGTGGGGAGCACGAGTACTCTGCATTTGGGTATTTCTGATGCAGCCCCTCCACAGCTACTTGGCATATATCCATATCTGTGGGTGAAGTCATACCATGAAATGTTGCTACATAATCCCAATTCCCAGTCAAAGAACTTTTCCTTAGTAAGGCAGCATCAGGCTCACCGCCGAATCTTCCTTTTTCAAAAAACTTTTTAACATCGCTGTCATCACGTTCTTTTGAACAAGAAATTACGCATATAGCTGCAATTATTACTGCTATGATTGTAATTTTCATTTGATTCATCCTTGATTAATAAGGTTAGGAACTGTTGGCTCAACCACCAGTATGCGACATAAACCGAATCACTGCTGGTTCTGCGCGGCGTAAATCAAAGTCATGGCCTTTTGGTTTAATACGCATGCTGCCGATTATCGCGGCGATTAACGGCGCGTCGTCATTTGGGTATTCGCGCAATAACGGCATTAAATCTATTTTATCTTCTTGGCCTAAACACAAATACAGCTCGCCTTTACAAGTAATGCGCACGCGGTTACAGCTTTCACAAAAATTATGCGAGTGTGGCGAAATAAAGCCGATTTTTGTATGAGACTTACCATCACTCTGGGCGACGCGCCAATAACGCGCTGGACCGCCCGTGGTCTCAGTGCTGGGCAATAGTGAATACTTAGTTTGTAGTAGCTTTAGCGTGTCCGTATTGCTTACAAAAGTGCTTTCACGGGTATGGTCAACTTCGCCCAGCGGCATTTCTTCAATAAAGCTGATGTCAATTTTTTTGTCGATGGCAAACTGTACCAAATCCGCTGCTTCGTCATCGTTGCTGCCGCGCATTAAAACAGTGTTTAATTTAATGCCTTCAAACCCTGCGTGGATGCTGGCTTGCAGGCCGGCTAACACTTTATTTAAATCGCCTGTTCGGGTGATTTTTTTAAATCGTTCAGGTTTTAAGCTATCAATTGAAATATTGATGCGTTTTATACCAGCTTTTTTAAGCGCTATCGCTTGGCTTTCTAGCTGACTGCCATTAGTAGTAAGCACTAACTCGTTTAAACCTTTTAGTTTGCCAACTTCTTCAAACAGCCACAGTGCATTTTTGCGCACCAGCGGCTCGCCGCCCGTGATACGCACTTTAGTCACGCCTAATTTCACAAACACTTTAACTAGCCTTGCGCATTCTTCTAAGCTTAATACTTCATCACGTGGTAGAAATGTCATATCCTCAGACATACAATACACGCAACGAAAATCGCAGCGATCAGTAATCGAGAGGCGAATGTAGTCTACCTTGCGGCCAAATTGGTCAATTAAGTTGGGTAAATCCATGTTTTTAAAATGGTTAAAAATATTGAATAAGCCTATATTCTAAGCCCTTTTTAGGCTTTAACAAGCGTTAGATTAGGTATATGATGGCGTTATTAATTAAACTAGATATAGCTTGGGGATTTTTTTGGTAAATGTTCTTTCTACACAAAATCTAGCTTCGCAAGACCTAGCAAAAATAGAAGCGCATATCGCGGCACACAAAAATATGCCAGGAGCCCTGTTGCCTTTGCTGCACGCCATTCAGGACGATATTGGTTGGATTTCAGAAGAAGTTTACTTGCCAATATCCAAAGCGCTAGCATTATCTGTAGCCGAGGTGCATGGGGTGGTCACTTTTTACCATCATTTTCGCCGTCAACCTGCAGGTAAGCATATCTTGCAAATTTGCCGTGCAGAATCTTGCCAAGCCATGGGTTCCGAAAAATTAGAAGCGCATATCAAATCAACATTGGGCATTGATTATCACGAAACGACTAAAGACGGTGCGATTACGTTAGAACCGATTTATTGCTTGGGCAATTGCGCTTGCTCGCCCGCGGTGATGATGGATGATGAGGTGTATGGACGTATGGATGCTGCAAAGGTTGCTGAATTGATTGGCGAGGCAAGAAATGGTTAAGGTTTATGTACCACGTGATTCCAGTGCGCTAAGTTTGGGCGCAGACCGCACCGCTAAAGCAATAGTCGCCGAGGCAGCTAAGCGTGGCATTCAAATTGAGTTGATTCGTAATGGTTCGCGTGGTTTGTTTTGGCTAGAGCCGTTTGTAGAGATTGAAACAGCAAAAGGCCGTGTGGCATATGCGCCAGTGCAGCCAAAAGACGTAGTTTCGCTTTTTGATGCAGATTTTTTACATGGTGGAGCGCATGCGCTCAATTTGGGTTTAACTGAAAATATTGAATGGCTTAAAAAGCAGCAACGTCTTACCTTCGCGCGAGTTGGCATTACTGATCCAGTCTCACTGGAAGATTACATCGCGCATGATGGCTACAAAGGCCTGAAAAACGCGCTTAAATTAACAGGTGCAGATATTGTAAAAGAGGTGACGGATTCTGGCTTGCGTGGCCGAGGCGGCGCGGCTTTCCCCACGGGGATTAAGTGGAATACAGTACTTGGCTGCAATGCCGAGCAAAAATATATCGTCTGCAACGCGGATGAAGGCGATTCTGGCACTTATTCCGACCGCATGATTATGGAAGATGACCCCTTCGTGCTGATAGAAGGCATGACTATTGCGGGCATTGCTGTTGGTGCAAATCAAGGCTACATTTATTTGCGTAGTGAGTACCCACACGCGCTTAAAACTTTGAATGAAGCCATCTTGAAAGCCGAAAAATCAGGTTATTTAGGCGAAAAAATCTGCGGTTCAAACCACACATTCAAACTAGAAGTTCGTCGCGCAGCAGGCGCTTATATTTGTGGTGAAGAAACTTCTCTATTGGAAAGTTTAGAAGGCAGACGCGGCCAAGTACGTTTTAAACCGCCATTGCCCGCCATCGAAGGTTTATTTGGTAAACCAACGGTCGTAAATAATGTCATAAGCTTAGCAACAGTGCCGATTATTTTAGATAAAGGTGCGCAATTTTATGCGGATTATGGCATGGGGCGCTCACGCGGTACTTTGCCAATTCAGCTGGCGGGCAATTTAAAACAAACTGGTTTGGTTGAGTTGGCTTTTGGAGCGACGTTGCGTGAGTTACTGTATGATTTTGGCGGTGGTTCGGCGACAGGTAAGCCAATCCGCGCAGTGCAAGTGGGCGGGCCGCTGGGGGCC
>JANNFN010000086.1:0-9963 GCA_031379885.1 Methylotenera sp. | reverse complement strand
TGTTCTGCAAAAGCCTAAAACAGGTTTTTCTGCTAAATTATAGGCTGCACTAAACGCGTCAATTTGACTAGGCTCTATATTATTTGGAATAACTGGTATATGAATGTAAGTTAAACCTAATTGTTCGGTAGCAGCTTTAAGCTGCGCGCTGGTAGGTTGCTCAGGACCTCCTTCATTGTCTGGGCGATTATTAATAATGGTTCTAAAACCTAATTGTGCAACTTCTGCTACTTCATCAACGCTAATTTGAGGCGCAGTGCTAAATTCATCTGATAGTTTGGTAATTTGAATAGTCATGTGATTCTTCCTTTTAAGAGTTACAGATTTCTTGGCTTAGCACCTGCATTAAAGCGAGTGCTGATTTACTTGAAACCCGATAAAAAATGCTTTTGCCTTCACGGCGCGTAGCCACTAATTCTGCTTCACGCAAAACGGTGAGTTGCTGCGATAATGTGGGCTGTCTAATGTCCAAAATAGTTTCTAATTTACCCACAGACTTTTCGCCTTGAGATAGTTGGCAAAGCAGCATTAATCGATCTGCATTCGCCATTACTTTCATTAAATTAGTCGCTATATCTGCTTTAGCGCGGAGTTTATCAAAATTTATTTCTATCGTTTCAGTCATGAAGTTACCAAAAATAGTTAATATACTTATATTATATTTTAATATATAATATATTTCAACATAATTTTAAAGTTTCAGGAGATTTATCATGTTTAAGCAAATGTTTGATGCAGAATCTTCAACCTATACCTACTTGTTGGCAGATGAGAATACGCGTGAAGCCGTCATCATTGACCCAGTGGCTGGCCATATTGACGATTACATTGCCATGATTAAGCAACATAATCTGTACTTAAAATACGCGCTAGAAACACATGTGCATGCTGACCATATTACAGCTAGCGGTAAGCTTAGAGAGCGGTTAGGCGTCAAAACAGGAGTGAGTGAGTTATGTGGGGCTTTAGCGGCTGATATGCAATTAAATGATGGGGATGTGTTAATAATAGGCAATCAGAAAATACATGTGATAGCAACACCTGGACACACGGCTGGCAGCGTATCTTTTTTGTGCAATGACCGCTTGTTTACAGGTGATTCTTTGTTAATAAATGGCTGTGGCCGTACTGACTTTCAGGGAGGTAGCGCAGAAATGCAATATAACAGCATTGTGAATAAACTATTTACTTTGCCAGATGAAACATTGATATATCCAGGGCACGATTACAATGGGCGCTGTGTCAGCTCGGTAGTGCAAGAAAAGGCGATTAACCCACGTTTAGCTGGTAAAACCTGCGATGAGTTTGTTGCAATTATGAATAATTTAAACCTACCAAAACCAAGATTGATTGATATTGCGGTGCCTGCAAATCGTATGTGTGGTGTGCCAGAACCTGAAGTTGTGCAGGGGTAAACAAGAAAAAGCGCGGATAAGTATAAACTTAACCGCGCCAACAAAAACGAGTTACTTAAGATTTAACTAGAATCTAGCGCCCATTCTGCACATTTCTTTAGCTGGGTTTTCTGCCGTCATTAAA
The DNA here is from genome assembly GCA_031379885.1 of Methylotenera sp. Lineage (GTDB taxonomy): Bacteria > Pseudomonadota > Gammaproteobacteria > Burkholderiales > Methylophilaceae > Methylotenera_A. The sequence goes on along the minus strand of JANNFN010000086.1, from coordinate 8,424 downwards.
TCCTCAGACTTACTGAGCTTTTTTGTTTCTGGCACCTCAGCCATTAACGTACAGTTCACACATTTACCTTTAGCCTCGTCGTAGCCTTTAATTGCTTCTAAGCCTTTAACGTCAGTCATAATCGTGCCATCCAATATTGCTTCACCCATTTTCGCGCCCGTAATATCGGCACCCGTTAAGTCGGCTTTGCTAAAGTCTGCGCGGAATAAATCAGTGTTGCGCAAGTTAGCGCCACGTAAATCAGCAAATCTGAAGTTGCTGCGATTAATATCAGCACCTTCAAAATTGGTGTTGGCAAATCTACCACCAATCGCATCAAAACGCATTGCACCCATTGGCTGGTTACCAATATCTAAACCAAACTTACCATTTTTGACGGTTGCATTGGCCATATCTACATTGCCCAACGTGCCTATCATACGGGCGTTGCTGAGGTTGGCACCATGAAAATTAGCTTTGTCAAAAATCGCCTGAAAGATAATGGCATCGGTTAAGTTGGCGTTGGTAAAATCAGCATTTTCGATACGTGCCAAGTTTAAATAGGCGCCTTGCATATTAGCGCCAACTAATTTTGCGCCCATCAACTCTGCGCCAAAAAAACCGACATTTTGCATATTGCAATGACTTAAATTTAGGCCATTAAAAATTAAATATCCTGCGTCTTTGTTACTTAAATCGCAAGTTTTGCTGTTAATTTGCGCCAGCGCATCGGATTGAGTAATTTTTACGCGCTCAACATCTGTGTTTTTATCAGCCATCGGAGGCATATTTTTTGCGTCGTTTTTAGCATAAAAAATAGCCGCTTTATCAATCATGGCTTGCGGATCAAACAGAAAAGAGTCGCGTGCGCCCTCATTGCTAAAACAATAAGTTTTGACCTTGTATATTTCGTTAATTTCACATTTTGTTGCGTGAAAAACTCCTTTTGATAAACCGTTAGTACAGTTGTTACCAAACTCGCCTTTTACTTCAGCGCTAAATGCTATGCTACTTAACAGCAAGGCCACACTGGTTATAAATATTTTAAAAATGTTCATCATCAACTCCAATAGATTTAGCTAAAAATAATAGCAGATAGTGCAAGTATAGGCGCTTAAAAAATTCACACAGTAACTCTAGTCACACATTGAGAAACTAAAGGTTACATAGTGAAATAACAAAGCTAGGGTGTGCATAATGTATGTTATTTATTAGTCGAAACAGCTTAAAAAAACTTACAAATATATTTTGAAGCGTCTCTAAGTAAAATCATTAATCTGCAAAAAGCTGTCGGCTAATAAATAGTTGCTCCGTTACTTGATCATCTGCACGATACTTTTGACCGACATTTTGTTGGGGAGGTAGAAAAGGCAGAGAAACTAGAGGAGATTTAAAATGCGTCAAACATTATTTATTGGTTTAATTGCTGCGACTGTTTCATTGCCTGCATTTGCAAGCCATGATGATGCTTATGAAGATCGCGCACGTGTTATTTCGGTAGCACCACAATTTGAGCGTGTGAATACGCCGCGTCAAGAATGTCGTACAGAATATGTACGTGAAAGTTATTACGAGAACCGTGAGCGTTCAAATGGCGGTGCCATTATCGGTGGTGTGTCTGGTGGTTTGCTAGGTAGTATTATTGGTCGCGGTAATGGCCGTGTAGCGGCTGCTGCGGTAGGTGCTGGTATTGGTGCCATTGTAGGAGACCGTGTCGATAATAACCGAAATGGTTATGGTCGTGAGCGTGTGGAAACACGTCCAGTAGAGCGCTGTGTAACAGTGGATAACTGGAGCCAAGTGCCTGCGGGTTATTTGGTGAACTACGAGTATAACGGTCGTCAATATTCTACTGTGACGAACCAAGACCCAGGTCGCTTTATACCTGTGCACGTTGAAGTAAGGCCTAACGGCTATGTAACAGATGTGAGCTATAGCCAAGGTCGTGATGACGATGATGACGACAGATATGAAAACCGTGGCTGGAAACGTGGCCATGGCAACGGACATCGTAAACATGACGATAGAAATTACTGGTAACTTTAATTTTAGCTCCCTAATTTAAAGCTACCTAAGTAGATAAAGAAGCCACCCACAAGGTGGCTTTTTTATTGGGCGCTATTTATCAAACCTAAATAAAATATTATCAATGCTAAAATAGCGCGCATGTTCGATTATCTTAAAAAGTTATTTTCACCCCAAACTCCTAACGCTGCACATGCATGGCAACGAGCTGGAAACGAAGCAGGAAGTGCTTACTGGCTATATGCAACGCCCGTGCATTTAGTGTTGCAGCGCGATAGTTTTAGCTTGGCCGCTCCTGCGCCGTTGCCGCTAGAGCGCGCCGAAATCGATGCCCTGACAGCCGCACTGAATAAGCACTTTGAGGCAGATGATTTGAAGTTTTTTTGGCACGAAAAGCAATGGTTTTTGCGTTTAGAAAATAATCCAAATATTCAAACAAGTGCGCCAGAAGCTGCCTTGAATAAAGACATCAGTGCGTTTTTACCGACAGGCGAAGGTGCAATCAAATGGGCACAGTTTACCAACGAAATTCAAATGTTGCTGTTTGAGCATCCAATCAATCAAGCGCGCGAAGCCAAGAGATTACCCGTCATCAACAGCATTTGGTGCCACGCTGGTGGTCAAGTGAATTTACATGCAAATTAAACAGCGCATCATAGATGCGACCATCGAAGCGCGCTTGGTCGAGCAGGGCATTAATCCGCTACTTGCTAAGTTATATGCGGCGCGTGGCGTGGTTTCTAAAAGTGAACTTGAAACATCTTTGAGTGGACTTATTCCGCCAGAACGGCTTACTTATGTCGCGGAAATGGCCAAATTATTGGCCGATGCGATTGCCGCAAATAAAAAGTTATTAGTTATTGGTGATTACGATGCTGATGGCGCAACGGCATCGGCTGTGGCGGTAAAAGGCTTGCGTAGCATGGGAGCACAGGTGGATTTTTTAGTGCCCAACCGCTTTGAATACGGATATGGCTTAACGCCCGAAATTGTTGCGCTTGCAGCAACTTTAAAGCCTGATATTTTAATTACCGTAGATAACGGTATTGCCAGTGTGGATGGCGTAGCAGCTGCGAATTCATTAGACTTACAGGTGTTGATTACCGACCATCATTTGCCCGCAGAAACCACGCCCAATGCGGCGTGTATTGTGAATCCGAATCAGCACGGTTGTGACTTCCCCAGTAAAAATTTAGCCGGTGTTGGTGTGATGTTTTACGTGTTATTGGCACTACGAGCGGAGCTGAGAAATCGCGGCCTATATGAAACTAAACCAGAACCGAATTTGACTGAATTACTCGATTTGGTCGCGCTTGGTACAGTAGCCGATTTGGTGAAGTTAGATGCCAACAACAGAATTCTTGTCGAGCAAGGCTTACGTCGTATCCGTGCGGGGGCGGGCTGTGCGGGTATCAATGCGCTGTTAAAAATTGCAGGAAAATCACCCGAAAAAGTTACCGCGCAAGATTTTGGTTTTGCTGTTGGGCCTCGTCTGAATGCGGCTGGCAGGCTAGATGATATGCGTCTCGGTATTGAGTGCTTGTTAGCCGAAAATGAAGCTGACGCGACCAAAAAGGCACAAACGCTGCACGAACTTAACATGGAGCGCCGCAATATTGAGGCAGATATGCAAGATGCCGCATTGAGCACCTTAGAAAATATCACCGTCACTGATAGTTTTAGCTTAAGTATTTACAGCGCCGAATATCATCAAGGCGTGATTGGCATTTTAGCTTCGCGCTTAAAAGAAAAATATCATCGCCCGACAATCGTTTTTGCTGACGCAGGCGATGGAATTGTGAAAGGCTCAGGCCGCTCCATTGCTAGTTTGCACTTGCGCGATGCGCTTGATTTAATAACTAAGCAACATCCTAAGCTCATTATCAAGTTCGGCGGCCATGCCATGGCCGCAGGTTTAAGCATTTTAGAACGTGATTTTGTGACGTTCCAGCAAGCATTTGAAACCGTCGTGCGCACGCTATTAACAGAGGCCGATTTACAAGCTATTATCGAAACAGACGGTAATTTAGATGCAAATAATATAAGCCTGGAATCCGCTCTGGTATTGGCTTCCAGCGTATGGGGTCAAGGCTTTCCACAACCGCTTTTTAATGATACATTTAAAGTCATTAATCAGCGCACTGTCGGCGAAAAACATTTGAAATTATTGCTAGAAAAAGACCAAAAACGCTTTGATGCCATCTATTTTAATTGTATTGAAAAATTAGCCGAAAATATTGACGCAGTTTATGCGCTAGATGCTAATGAATATAAGGGTTTGCAGACGCTACAATTGCAAATTAAGTACGTGTCTAGTTAGCACTTACCTTCTGCAAGTCTTTGACTTAAAAAATCTAGTAAATCTTTGAATAAATTCTCAGCAAAATCATAGGGGCTGAAGTTTTTATGGCCATGTAACCTGATTAGTGGAATCATCCACTCCACATTTGGTACATATTTCATCTGCCATTTAGCAAATGAAAGTGTGGTGATAGGCTCTTTGATAACAATTTTCACGTCTGTGTGACGTCTGTCGTGTGAGATTTTTGAGTAAAGAGTCTCGACCTCATGTTTAGCACCCTCTAGACATTGAAAATAACAATCGTTACCAAAACATAAAATACCAGTGATGCCATTTTTTTCATTAAACAGTTGCGCTTTGGCAAGAATCTGATCTGCAACTTCTTGGATGTGGTCGATATCTTTAGTGGCCACTGTGGCGCGGCTGATATAGGCTAGGCGGATAAAGTTTTGCATTGGCAATTTCCTAAACAAACATTGCTCTAAAAGTAATATCGTACGGCAAAAGCATAATTTACGCTTATATTGCCAATTAATATACATTTTCGTTAATGCAAATATAAAAAAATTCACAATTTGTTACTTGAAACTATTTATTTTAATTGTATTGAAAACCTACTAGAAAACATTAAAGCTATTCACCGCTGGATGACAGCAAAAGCGCAATAATGTCTCTATTCATTTGATCACTAAAACTGTAGGGATCGAATTTTTGGTAACCATTTAATTTTAGTAACTCCATCATTTTTGGTTCTAAGGGTACATACTTCATGGTCCATTTAGAAAACGAGATGGAATCTATTGATTGTTTGATGATAACTTTAAGATCTTTGTGGCGAGGGTCTTGCAGCAGTTTTTCGTAAAGTGCTTCAATGGCCGACTGCTCACCCTCAATGCATTGAAAAAAGCAGTTATTGCTAAAGTATAAAACGCCTACTATATTATTTTTTGCGTTATTAGTACGGGATTTTAAAAGAATTCTAGCTACATTAGGTGGTATATGACTGGTAGTTTCATGTGGCTCAGTAGAGCGGCTAATATAAGCTAGTTGTATAAATTTATTCATTTACATTCCCAAGTTTTTTCATAGTAGAGTTTTTAAAGTAGATTCAAGTCAATCGATTTATGGCTATTGAGGTATTTCATACAAATATTAATCAAATCTTCACAAATTAGCTATTGAAACTTTTGTAATTAATCGCTATCTTAGTAGTGTTGCCTTTTGGCAAATTTTATAAGGAAATAGCAATGTTAGATGATATTCAAGTATTAGGTCGCGAAGGTAGCTTAGCGCCAACGCAAAACAAAGTGTTGCGCAACACTTACATGATGCTTGGCCTGACCATGATCCCAACCGTGATTGGTGCGCTAATTGGTATGAGCATTAATTTTAGTATTATTGCGATGCATCCATTTATGGCGTTTGGTGCATTTATGTTAGTAACAATAGGTATGCAAATGGCCATTACCGCTAACCGTAACAATAGCATGGGCATTGTGCTATTGTTTGCGTATACGTTTTTACTCGGTTTAATGATGGGACCACTTTTGCAACATGCGGCGCATTTGCAAAACGGCGGTCAATTGGTCGGTTTAGCGGCAGGTAGTACAGGGCTTATCTTTTTAACCATGGCAGCGATTGGCACTACCACGAAAAAAGATTTTAGCTATATGGGTAAGTTTTTATCCATTGGTGTGATGGTCGTGTTTATTGCCATCATCGCTAATATGTTCTTGCATTTACCAGCATTCTCTATTGCCATTTCATCCATCTTTGTAATGATTTCATCAGCTTTTATTATGTACGAAGTGAATCAAATTGTACGTGGTGGCGAAACCAATTATGTGATGGCAACCTTATCGTTGTTTATCAGCATCTATAATATTTTCACAAGTTTGTTGAATATATTGATGTCGTTTAGCGGTCGTGATTAAACTTAAGTTTTTAACAAAAAACCCGCCTCGGCGGGTTTTTTGTTATGCCAAATATCTACAAGTTTAGTCGCAATGATTGATTTTAATCAAAGTAATAATATTGCCTAGCAAATATCATGTGGCTAAGAGATCGGGTTTTAATAATTACAAACCATCAATTTTTTGGAGAAACATATGTCAGCAATACATCACGATTTAGTACATGAGTTACCAGAGTTTCGTGAAAAAATTCATCAACTTAAACTAGAAGATAATTATTTCTCTAAGTTATTCGATGAATATCATCAGGTGAACACTGAAGTAATGCGCCTTGAAGCCGAAATCATTCCTGTGGCCGATGAAGTATTTGAAGCGCTAAAAAAACAAAGGTTGCATTTAAAGGACAAGCTTTACAGTATTCTTGCCGCATAATAGGCAGGGTACTTTTTAGGCTTTTAGCCTGCGCTGTTTAAAAAATGTGGATAGTAAAGCGCCACATTCTTCTGCCAAAATACCGCGAATCACTTTTGTGTGGTGATTCAGTTTTGGTTCACTCATTAAGTTGATTACACTGCCACACGCGCCTGTTTTAGGGTCGCTGGCGCCATAAACAAGACGCGCAATGCGCGCATGTTGTATAGCACCACTACACATGGCACAAGGTTCAAGCGTCACGTAAAGTGTGCAATCAACCAGACGGTAATTGCCTAGAAATGCAGCCGCTCCGCGCATCGCATTAATCTCTGCGTGAGCTGTTGGGTCATTCATCGAAATTGGCGCATTGCTACCACGACCAATCACTACACCATCTTTGACGACAACCGCACCGACAGGCACTTCGTCATTTGCTGCAGCTTGGTGCGCTAAATCAAGCGCCATTCGCATATAGTCTACATCAGACAATTGGCTGTTTATCTTTCAGCGCTATTTTTCTCTGACCAGCGCACTAACACGTAAATCAAACCCAACACAAATGCGCCACCTACCCACATGCTAATTTCTTCAAAGGTCGGGCTGGCATCTTGCACTGGCATCACAATGAGTTTGCGCAAAAATAGCACAAGCACCACTTCGATAAACGTTTCCACTTGTAGTTTGCTGCCCATGAGATAACGTATTTCGGCTGAAATAAGTGCAGAAATCGACCATAGCAACATCAGCGTGCCCAGCGCGTGCAAAAAACCATGCACAAGATTATGCGCGTAGGCTGCTTGCTGCACATCGTTAAAAAATAACCAAGTAAACATGACAACAGAGGTCGCCAGTGCGAGGCCAATGACAATGTGTGCGAAACCATTTAGCCACAGCATAGCTTTAATAGCTACTTTGTTGAGTGGCTCAAATTCACGCGGAAGTTGATCTTGTGTCATAGCTCTACCTTGAAATTAAATATTTATGGCCTAATATTAGCATATTGAAGCAATTAACAAATAATGGTTGAAAAGAGAAATTTAATGCAGATTAGAACATCGCAGCAACGTGGGCATGCTAACCATGGTTGGTTAGATAGCTATCATTCGTTTTCTTTTAACAAATATTATGATCCGAATTGGATGGGTTTTTCGGTATTGCGCGTGATTAACGAAGATGTCATTGCACCGGCGCAAGGGTTTGGCATGCATTCGCATGCCGATATGGAAATTATTACCTATGTGCTACAAGGTAATCTGGCGCATAAAGACAGCTTAGGCAACACTGAGGTGATACGTCAAGGTCACGTACAGCGCATGACAGCGGGAACAGGCATTACACATAGCGAGTTTAACGCTTCTGATTCTGAATCCGTGCATTTACTACAAATTTGGATATTGCCAAATCAGCAAAACTTAAAGCCAAGTTATGAAGATAAGTTGTTTGAAGATGCGCAAAAACAAAATAAATGGTGTTTGTTGGCTTCAGAAAAAGGTGCAGAAGGTTCATTAATTGTTCATCAAGATATGGCATTATTTGCATCAAAATTGAGTGAACGAAAATCGTTGGAATATGCTCTTAAAGAGGGTCGTTGCGCATATTTGCAAGTGGCGAGTGGCAGTGTAGAAATTGACCAGAAGCAGCTGAATGCAGGGGATGCGGCTATGTTTGATGCCGCACAGACAATTCAAATAAAAGCCATTGATAATGCGGAAATACTGTTGTTTGATTTGGTCAGTACTAAATAGGAGATTTGTATGAAAAAAACAGTAAAAATCGTTGCTCTGGGAGCCG
>JANNFN010000081.1:0-9668 GCA_031379885.1 Methylotenera sp. | reverse complement strand
GGTTCTGCCCCGGTTCGACCTTGGGGATTGCACTTGCCACGACCTTGGCAAGCTGTCCTGTAGTGGTGATGGCGCGCCCGTCTGTGCGCTCCTTAATAATCGCCCTTGCAACCTGCTTAGCAAACCGTTCTTCACCATAATGTTTTATTACCTCTCCTAATTGTTGTTCTGAAATCGTAACTAGCAGTTCTGCGACTGTTTTGCCACGCGTTTGATCCATACGCATATCGAGTGGACCATCAAACCTAAAACTAAAACCACGTTCGCCTTCATCGATTTGTGGCGATGAAATGCCCAAATCCAGCAAAATGCCGTCAACATGCGTTAAATTATTGCTTGTAGCCAATTGATTGATTTCTGAAAAGTGCCGATGCTCAATGTTGAATCGTGCGTCCTGAATTTGTTTGCCTGCTTCCAAAGCGGCCAAATCCCTATCCATCGCGAATAAGCGACCAGATTTATCTAATTTGGATAGTATTTTTTTACTGTGGCCGCCACGCCCAAATGTGCCGTCAATATAGGTTCCGGCTGGCTTGATGTTCAGCGCATCAACTGCCTCGTTTAATAAAACCGTGATGTGAGTTGAAGCTGAAGACATAGTTTCTGGTGACACTGGTGCTAAGGTGGGCGCTGACTTCGCGCCCATCATCATAGTGAAAAACCTTCTAATTCTGCTGGCATTTCAATGCCGTCGCTGTTCATTACGTTCTCAAGCTGCTTGCGCCAAGCCTCCATATTCCACATTTCGAAATGGCTGCCTTGACCGACCAGCATGACGTCTTTTTCTAAACCTGCAAACTCACGTAGCGCTGGCGAAACTAACATGCGACCAGCGCTATCAATCGTAATATCTTCTGCGTACCCCACTAACAAACGTTGCAAGCTGGATGATTGTTTATCAAAAGAGGATAACGCCATCATTTTGGCCTGAATGGGTTCCCACGCTGGTTGTGGATACAGCAACAAGCATCCGTGCGGGTGCGCAGTTAACACGACATTGCCTGCCGATTGCGTTAAGAGCGCGTCGCGATGCTTGGCAGGCACTGCTAATCTGCCTTTTGCATCCATACTTAAATTTGTTGCGCCGCGAAACATGTTTGAATAAAAGCCTTATAATTTGTATTATTTATTTGGAGTTTCTGTTAAAAATAGCGAGGAATTACTAACCACCATAAGCAAAAGTTAATTATTCCCCACAAAACTCCACTTTTCCCCACAAATCGAACTATAGATAAAAAAAAAGTGCTTTGCAAGCACTTTATTAAGATTTTTTCTTTACAAGACAAAGACTTAGCGCATTTTTGTACAAAAAACAAAAATGTTAATAATCAATAAGTTATAAAATTAAGTGAATGTGAAGTATCAGTAATACTGATTATGTGATTGAATTGCATGAAAGGTAAAAAATGGAAATAAAAAGAAGCTAGCCGATAAGCCGGGTTCTGTCGTGCATTGCTACACGTAACAGTCATTCATCTAGGCACACAATTACTCGTGCACTCAAGCAACCTACCCGCTGGCAGCGCGAGCCACGCCTATTGCCAGCCTATTTGGTCTTGCTGCAGATGGAGGTTACCGCGTTTCACCGTAACTTAATACGCTCGTCTCTGTGGCCCTATTCCGCGTCTCACGACGTACGGCCGTTAGCCGTCATCTTGCTCTGTGCAGCCCGGACTTTCCTCCCCTTGATTGCTCAAGCGGCGACTGTCTAGCTAGCTTCGCAAGCATTTTAACACAGCGGATAAAAAGATTTTAATTCGAAAAATATGGCTGGTAAACTGTCGCCATGAAACCCAAGGGTTATTAACTCCACCATATACTAATTTAATCGATATTTTACGACTGGTCTAAAATGCAAACTTCTCTTAATACTGCTCACACATGGTTCTATGAATCCATGTCTTACAAATTAGACAATAAGTTAAGCGTGTGTCTCGCTGAGGGAATAAAGGGCAGTGAGCGGCAGATTTTAGAAGGTGGTTCATTTTTTCCAGTAACTGTACAGCCAAAGAGCCGTTGTGTTGAAGTATCATTCCCTGGCGTACTAGCATTCTTCACTTATGACGAATCATTTGACACGGGAGATCCACAACTTGAGAAAGATGAAGGTCGCTTCCTGTGGGAAGTATCAGCTTCGTCCTTTCGTCAGTTTTCTGAAAAAAATACGGCAATCACTTCTGTGCATCAAAAGCCTTACGTTGAATACTTGCTTTGGTGTGAAGATCGTGTTTTCCAAGTGCTTTCAACTTTACCACCAATTGTAACTACACTTAACAAGGTTGCAGATACCGCTCTTCCAAGAATTCAAACATTCTCAAACTAAAAGCCCACGTAGGCGCAATAACTTGCTTATTGGGCCATATGAATAATCCACTTAAATGCATACCCTGCAGACCAATATCCATGAGGCTTCCAGAGCATCTACTTTTGGCGTTTTAAGGCTTAACAACTAAGCCATTTTTAACTGATTTAACACCTTTCACCCCTGCGGCGATGCGCTCTGCGCGGGTTTTGGTAGCTTGGTCATCCACAAAGCCGCTTAATATCACAATGCTGTCTTTGGTTTCTACGCTCACTTTAAAGCTTCTAAAGTTTTTTTCGAGCAAATATTTGGTTTTAACTTTTGAGGTAATCGCGCCGTCATGCGCGGCTTGCTTAGCTTCTTTCTGTTGCACGGCCGATTTATAAGTGGCGTATTCATCTTGAGTTAAACTGCCATTGTGGTTTTTATCAGCTTTACCAAAACCACCATCTTCAAAAATCGGGTCTTTTTTAATTTCTGCTGCGCTTAACTTATCGTTACTATCTACATCCAGCATTTTAAATTCACGCTGATACATATTTTGATCAGACGGATCTGGCGTAATCGCCAGTGTTGGCAAACTTGCCATGCCCATTACCAAAGCTAGCGCCAAACCTACATTACTTGTTTTTAAAATTTGCATTCCATTATCTCCAAATAGCATTTACATCTACATTAGATTAATTTCCAGTGTATTTGTTGACCTGCCCTTAATGGTACTAGACTATCATCCCCTAGCGGGAGTTCATTCGGCACCAACCAACTGGTTTTTTCTAGCGTGATTTTATCTTTATTTCGTGGCAAACCATAAAAATCGGCACCATAAAAACTGGCAAAAGCTTCTAGTTTATCCAGCGAATTCGCAGCTTCAAACACTTCTGCATACAGCTCCAACGCCGCATGCGCAGTATACATGCCAGCACAGCCACAAGCAGCTTCTTTAGTGTGCTTGGCGTGTGGCGCGCTATCGGTGCCTAAGAAAAATTTAGCATTCCCAGAAGTCGCAGCTTTAATCAAAGCCAGTCGATGTTCTTCGCGCTTAAGAATAGGTAAACAATAATGATGCGGTTGAATGCCGCCTTTAAACATATCGTTACGATTTAGCAACAAATGGTGCGCCGTAATGGTGGCGGCAACATTATTTGGAGAAGCTGTGACGAAATCTGCCGCATCTTTGGTGGTAATGTGCTCAAACACAATTTTAAGTGCTGGAAAGCGCTTCAGCAAAGGCGTCATATGGCGATCGATAAAAACGCGTTCGCGATCAAAAACATCTACTTCGCTATCAGTCACTTCTGCATGCACTAACAGCGGCAAGCCTACGTTCTGCATGGCCTCTAGAACAGCGTTACATTTGAGTAGATCGCTGACGCCAGAATCAGAATTGGTCGTCGCACCCGCTGGGTAAAGCTTTACGCCATGAATAAAACCGCTGGCTTTGGCCTTTTTAATCTCTTCCGCGCTCGTGTTATCGGTTAAATAAAGTGTCATTAAAGGCTCAAACTTTGCACCTTTTGGCAAAGCCGCCAAAATACGTTGCCGATAAGCTGTCGCTAGTTCCGTCGTTGTGACTGGTGGGCGTAAATTTGGCATAACAATGGCACGCGCAAATTGCCGTGCCGTATCCGGCAGCACAGCCTTAAGCGCATCGCCATCGCGTAAATGTAGATGCCAGTCATCGGGGCGCGTTAGAATAAGTTTATTGGTCATTTTTTAGCTTAAGAGCAAATTCATAAAGGTCATTTTTTTTGAGTTGCGTAATCTCTGTGGCTAAAGCCACCGCTTGTTTGAGCGGTAAATCTGCCAGCAAGCATTTTAATACACGTTGCGCTTCCTCGCTCATTTCTTGTGATTCTACAATTGGCGAGGCCTCAATTAGCAATACAAATTCGCCACGTTGTTGATTTACATCGGCCTGTAACCAAGCACTGGCGTGGCTTGCGGGGCAGGTGTAAATCGTCTCAAAAGTCTTTGTGAGTTCTCGACAAAAGGTTAATTGTCGATCGACACCTAAAATTTGCACAATATCTTCCACGCATTCCACAATGCGATGTGGTGCTTCGTAAAACACCAAAGTCACGGTTTGCGATTTTAAGCTTTCCAACACTTTGCGCCGCGCTGCGCCGCTGGCAGGTAAAAAACCATGAAAGTAAAACCCATTCTGCGTAATGCCACTGGCTGACAAAGCAGCAATGACAGCGCTTACGCCAGGGATTGGCACTACCTTTATGCCAGCTTTTCGCACCAAATTGACCACAATCGCACCTGGATCGCTAATGCCTGGCGTACCCGCATCCGTCACCAAGGCAATATTCTCACCATTTTTAAGCATTGCCAGTAGCTTTTCAGCCGATTGATGCTCATTATGCTCATGCACTGCGATTAATTTTTTACTGATGCCAAAATGATTCAATAAGCCAGAAGAATGGCGCGTATCCTCGGCCGCAATGGCATCGACATTTTTCAGGGTTTCAATCGCGCGCAGTGTGATGTCGGCCAGATTGCCGATTGGCGTTGCGACCACATATAATGTACCCATGTCATTACTTTTTAAATCCTTCATAAATGGATTTTAAGCCAAAGTCCGCATATCACCTATGCTATTAAACAAAAACAATGCTGGCCTAGCGGCTGAGAAATTAGCTGCAACTTTTTTGACTGAACGCGGCCTTAAACTTGTGACACAAAATTATCATTGTAAATTTGGCGAAATTGATTTGATTATGCATGAGGCTGCAACCCTTGTATTTGTTGAGGTGCGACTTAGAAGCAACAGCCATTTTGGTAGCGCTGCCAGTAGCATTACACCGCAAAAACAGCAAAAATTAATTTTAACGGCACAGCATTATCTGCAACAACACGTTAAAAACCAGAGCCAAACCGCTTGCCGTTTTGATGCTATTTTAATGAACAAGACCGACATGCAAAATATCGAATGGATACGTAATGCATTTGACGCATAAATGGCGTATTATTCGCAAAAATTAATGCATACCCATTATAATTCTCGTATTTATCAAAGACCTCACTCTTAAGGAGCCCTTAATGCACCCAGCTAACATCCGTTTAGGTAACCATATCACTAAAGTAATTCTATGTATTGCCGTTATTACACAAGTAACCGCATGCTTTCCTATTGTGGCTGGCGGAGCGGCTGCAGGTGGTGCTGTTGCGGCAGATAGACGCACTTCTGGCATTTATGTAGAGGATGAAAATATTGAGCTGAAAGCAGTTAAATACGTGGAAACTAATTTAGGTGAATTCGCGCATATTAATATCACCAGTTATAACGGCAATGTGCTGCTGACTGGCGAAGCACCTGATGATGCAGCTAAGGCAAAAGCTGAAGCTTACGTAAAAAGCATTGAGCATGTGCGCGCTATTACTAATGAGATTGTGGTGGGACCAAAATCCTCACTGAGCTCGCGCAGCAATGACACGTATTTAACCTCTAAGGTTAAAACAAAATTTGTGACTGAAAATCAGTTTCCAGCCAATTATGTGAAAATAGTGACTGAAAACAGCGTGGTATATTTGCTAGGTATTGTGAATAAAACCGAGGGTGACGCAGCGGTGGAAATTGCGCGTAATACCGATGGTGTAACTAAAGTAGTTAAAGTGTTTGAATACTTAAATTAAGTAGTTCAATTTAAAGACCATAGAAATGAAGAAAAAGATGACTAACAACCCAGTAGAAATTACTATCGAAGGCCTGACACGTGCAGGCAAGCCGTTCCGTCCAAGCGACTGGGTAGATCGCATGTGCAGTACCTTTGCCACATTTGGTGAAAACCGTAAATTACGCTATTCGCCTTACCTAAGGCCTGAAGTAGTGAACGGAGTACGCAGTTTAACGGTAGATATGAAGCTGAAAGAGACCAATCCAGAAGGCTTTGAGCAATTGATGCAATTTGCTGAAGAAAACCAGCTCAATATTCTAGATGAAGCGGGCAATAGCATTCCCGTGCCGCTTAACGGTTGATACAGGCTAGCGCAGGCTGAGTTGCATCACGCTCGCTTATTTATTTTCACTCGAAATTTTAGATTCGCCGGCCATGATGGCCTCCAGATATTGCTTGGTTACTAAGCCATGCTTGGTTTTGACTAGCTCACCTCGAGGATTATAAATAAAGGTTGTTGGCAACACTTCTGAGTAACCAATTTGCTTGGTCACTTCGTCATCTCCTAGCACTATCGGGTACGACATCAGCATGTCATCCACATATTCAGCCACTTCTTTCGCGCTTTGATAATCAAATACCACGCCAATGATCATGACATCTTTGTTTTTGCGGCTATCATACAAAGCCACTAAATCTGGCACCTCTTCCAAACATGGCGGACACCAAGTCGCCCAATAATTCACAATCACCCATTTGCCTTTGTATTGAGAAAGCATATGCTTTTTGCCAGCAGTGTCTTTAACAGTAAAGTTTTTTACCTCAAAATTATTTGCAGCATAAGCCACTGTGTGTATGCTTAAGGCAATAAGTAGGAGTAATGACAGTAAAAATGATTTTTTATACAACATAAGTCTTTATAATCTAAGATATATAATTAAAAAATAAGCAAAAAAGTGACAAATTTAGAATTAGGCACTAATATAAAGCATTCCAGCTGGAGTTTGTATGCCAATCAGCCTTAAGCTACCAAGTTTAGATGATAACCCAATTTTATTGGCGGAAACTCGCGCGCATAAAATTAACGAGTTTATACAAAGACTTTCATTTGGCGACCCGATTACTGCCGCTACTGATCTAATAGACGAATTACAGATTTTAAACAGCCAAAAGGTGGCTTTTGCTAATCGTCTTAATGCGTTAGAACTATATCGCCCAAGTGCCATTCAAATTTATCAAGAATTAATCCCCCATTTTAGCAACGCAAGTTTACCTATTACAAAAAATGAACAGGCTTTCGCCGATGCTGCTGTGCAGCTATGGCAAGAGTTTGCTTTTGGCTACAAGTTTGCGTTAGTTGACTTGCAGAACAAAATTTTAAATATCAATAATAGTAAATCAACAGCACAAGTTGTGCAGCGCGCTATTCATGCACTTAAAGAAATCTCATTAGTGCATCATCTTTGCTACCGCACACCACCTAGTAATTTGTGGGCGGAATTGCACCAACTCTATTTCTGCGCACTACAACAATCTGCAGAAAAACTAGCTGTGACTGAGCAACTTGCTAATAATAACGTCAGTTCAGTCAATTTGGTGTACACGCAAGTATTGTTAATGACCTTAGCAGATCCGCAACACCTAGCAAATTCAGATATATTAAAAACTGATGTGTATTTATCTAATATTGCCGCACAAGCTGAGCTAAGACCGCTAGGATTGGTAGAGAACCCAGTTGGTGTATTCTTTGTAGCGCTTGACGGTGATAAACCACCCATTCCATTTGCTAAAAATCAAAATGTTCCAGACGATGCTACTGACATTCTATTGGTTACCCTTAATTTAGCGCGACAAATTCACCAGCATATCAAATCGTTACAAGAGGGCGTAATCCCAAACGATGGTAGTTTGCCAATGAATGCGATTGAAAGTCATTATGAAGACTTGCTAACGCGCCTCATTAAAAACTTTGGTAAAGCGCAACAGCGCATATTTTCTAGAACTAAAAAAAGCGACGGTGTGGAACTGGGCATTGGATTAATCGCTGCACATCATTTAATTAATGATGGCGGCAATACCTTTGCTAACGCTAACAACTCGCCTGGAGCAATTAAACCTTCTCGATGGCAAGTTCTAAATGTGAGTGCTGGCGGCTGTGCCTTGCGTAAATTTAACTCATCCCAAGCATCGGCGCGCGTTGGCGACATAGTAGCAATGAAAAATAGCAAAAACAAACTGTGGGAATTGGCAGTATTACGTTGGGCAAACATGAATGATTTAAATCAATTAGATGTCGGTCTTGAGCTTATTTCGCCTAGCGCAATCGCATTCACAGCAAAGTTCGATAATAACAATTTGGAAGGCGAAGCCTTATTACTACCGGAACTCAGCGGAATTAAGCAAGTACCCAGCATTATTACCGCCCGCGGATTTTGCAAAGTGGGTGATACTCTGAAGTTTAATACCAATAACAAGCTCAACAAAATACTTGTAAATAAACTAATTGAACGCACAACAAGATTTGAACGCTTTCAATACAGCTTGATATAACTTAAATGATATTGTTATACTTATACTAAATAAACGTTTAATATCCTAATCTATATTTCAGCTAATAAATTAACAGCAATTACTTGTCATTAGCTATTAGGCTATTGCATAACATCTAGCAATTCATAAAATTTCAAATTTGAGGTCACAATGAGCGAACATATAACCCACTTAAGCGATGCAGCTTTTGAAAAAGAAGTCTTGCAATCACAGCTACCAGTCTTAGTTGACTATTGGGCGGAATGGTGTGGTCCATGCAAAATGATTGCGCCAATTTTAGAAGATATTTCAAAAGAGTATGCTGGCCGCCTAAGGGTAGCCAAGCTTAACATTGATGACAATCAACAAACACCACCTAAGTATGGTATTCGCGGCATTCCTACCTTAATGTTATTTAAAAATGGTAATGTAGAAGCGACTAAAGTAGGCGCGTTATCAAAATCTCAATTAACAGCATTTATTGATAGTAATATTTAAATTTACTTGGACTGGCTTCAAATGTTGAAGCCAGCTTTCTAAAATCTTAACTTTTCTTTAGTAGTTCCCTAATTTAGCACCCTTCTAGCGAGTCTTCAAATGCATCTATCCGACCTTAAGCTTCTTCCAGTAACCGAATTGGTAGAAATGGCCATTGCCGACGAAATCGAAAATGCTAGCCGTATGCGCAAGCAAGATTTGATTTTTGCCATTTTGAAACATAAAGCTAAAAAAGGTGACAGTATTTTTGGGGATGGCACGCTGGAAGTGTTGCAAGATGGCTTTGGCTTTTTGCGCTCACCAGATACCTCATATTTGGCAGGACCGGATGATATTTATGTATCGCCGTCACAAATTCGCCGTTTTAACTTACATACTGGCGATTCAATTCAAGGCGAAATTCGCATCCCAAAAGATGGCGAACGTTATTTCGCCTTAGTCAAAGTAGAAATGGTGAATGGCGAGGCGCCAGAAAATACTAAACACAAAATATTATTTGAAAACTTAACGCCGCTATTTCCAACTATTCCACTGATATTAGAACGTGATATTCGCGGCGAAGAAAACATTACCAGCCGCGTCATTGATATGATTGCGCCAATTGGTCGCGGCCAACGTGGCTTGCTGGTTGCCAGCCCAAAAAGCGGTAAAACGGTGATGATGCAAAACATAGCGCACGCCATTACTGCTAACCATCCTGATGTGATTTTGATTGTATT
>JANNFN010000049.1:0-22819 GCA_031379885.1 Methylotenera sp. | reverse complement strand
TACTACGAGTTACGCCGCCAAAGCAAACCGTTCGACCCACTCAGCTGGAGTGTTGTTCGATAAATATATCTATAAACAAAGCGCACTGCAAAAAGTGCGCTTTGTTTGAAACGGATATTTATTTAGCTTCTGGTGCTGCCTCTGCAGCAGGTGCTTCAACGGGAACCTCAGCTGGCGCAGGCGCGGCTTCACCAGGAATCACTGGCATTGGTGTTCCTGCTATTGCTTCTGCGTTAATTTTATCCTGCTCTTCTTTTGTGCGGGTTATGCCTGGTACGAGCTCTTCCGGTGTAGGAACATAACCGCCATGTTCCACTGCTACAGGAGGCGCTTCTACAGGTTCAGCAACCGGTGCTGTAGTTTCGGCTGGTGTTGCTTCTGTTGCTTCTTCGGCAGGTTTTTCACCGCAAGCACTTAATACTAAAGCGCCTAGTAGAGCAGGAACAACTAAAATTGATTTTAACTTCATTGATATTCTCCTAAGTTTTAAATAATGCACGAACGTGATTCTATATTCAGTGATTAGCAAAACTCAGGCCAGTTCATAAATGCTAGGCAATTTCTCATCACTACGATGTAAATTCATCGAAATATTTAGCAATAAACTTACCTTTTGCATAAGCTTCCAGTTCATATGGACTTTGCATATAGCCTTTTCGACACGACCATATATACTTAAACAAGCTCATTCCATGTAAAAATTGTGACACATGCGTGAGTTCGTGCCCGAGCAACTCCGCGCCACGCTTGGTGTTTGGCTGATATGCACCAGATCGAAAATAAATATGGTTGTATAGAACCACCGCGCACATGCGCTTGCTTAACCAAAATGGCACCTTACCATCTATAACCCGTGTTTTTTCTAGCACTAAATTGGCAAAATACGGCTTGAATAAAGCACGTTCTTGCACTGTTAAAGGGCGGCCTTGCTCGAACATGGTGCTAGTTACTCACCAATCAGGTGCAAAACAATACGTCGCGTTGCTGGCATGTGCCGATGCTCAAACAGAAAAATCCCCTGCCATTGCCCTAATGCAACTTTACCTTCAATCAATGGAATTGATATACTGGTTTGCGTCAAAGCCGTGCGTACGTGCGCAGGCATGTCGTCCGGGCCTTCTACCGTGTGAATAAACAAACTGTCGCCATCTGGCACCAAGCGATTAAAAAACGCTTCCATATCCACCAAAACATCGCTGTCGTAATTTTCATTAATCAGCAAACTGGCGGAAGTGTGCTGAATATAGAGCGTGAGCAAGCCTGTACTTAAATCTAGCGAATTTGCCCAATCCAATACTTGCGGCGTAATGTCGTAAAGTTTGCGACCCTGAGCTTTGACGCTGATTTGCTGTGTGAATTGACGCATTTTTTAACCCTTATCGAATAACATTAGCATAACTTAATTTAGTAAAAAAAGTTGACAGCGCAAAATATTTAATTTAACCTTTTAGTTAATTAACCATTTAGTTAAATTGATTTAGGTAATTATGTCAGATCAACTTAGTAATACTTTTGCCGCCCTAGCCGATCCAACGCGACGTGCGATTCTCGCGCGTTTGGCACTGGGTGAAACTTCGGTAAATGCGCTGGCCGAGCCTTTTGAAATGAGTTTACCCGCTGTGACCAAGCATTTAAAAGTGCTGCAACGCGCTGGTTTGATTTCACAAAGCCGTCAGGCACAATGGCGGCCATGCAAGCTGGAAACCGCACCAATGCTAGAGGTTTCTAATTATCTCGAGCAATATCGCCAGCTTTGGGAGCAGCGCTTTGACCAACTGGATAGTTATTTGAAAATACTTCAAGCACAGGAGAAATAATATGAAAGCAGACAATACCGCTGACCGCGAAGTCGTCATCACACGCGTTCTTGACGCGCCACGCGAACTGGTGTGGGAGGCATGGACAAATCCCAAACATGCCGATAAGTGGTGGGGGCCAAGCGGATTCGTCAACATCACTGAGAAAATGGATTTACGCGTTGGCGGTGAGTGGAAGTACATGATGGTTGGCCCAGACGGCACGCGCTATCCCAATCACATGGTGTATAAGGAAGTCACGCCGCTATGCAAACTGGTTTCCGACCATGGCGATGGCGAGCGAGTGTGGTTCGAATCCAGCGTCACCTTTCAAGCGTCAGTTAGCGGAAGCCACCAAACCACGCTGGTCACAATACGCCAGCTTTTCCCTAGCAAAGAATCCCGCGACGAAGTGGTCGAGAAATATGGTGCCATTGAGGGCGGCAAACAGCACTTAGCAAAACTCGAAGCTTACATTAAGGAGAACCTAACATGATCCACAAATTTAACCCAGAATTTGACCTGATGTTTGATCGTATCGTCGATGTGCCGCGCGAGCTGGTTTGGCAAGCGTGGACAACGCCGGAAAAGCTGATGCCGTGGTTTTGCCCGCTGCCGTGGAAAACAGTGGAATGTGAGATTGACTTACGCGTAGGCGGCAGATTTTCCACAGTGATGCAATCGCCAGAAGGGCAAAAGTTTCCGAATGAAGGTTGTTATTTAGAATTGGTAAAAAATGAAAAAATCACTTGGACCAACGCGCTCGAACCTGGCTTTCGACCAGCAAAAACGCCTGTCGCTGAGCCAGGCCACGAATGTGCAGAATTTTTAATGACAGCGACAATTATGTTAGAACCTCATGAAAAAGGCACAAAATATACTGCGCTGGTGCAGCATGGCGATGCAGAAAATCGCATTAGGCACGAAAAAATGGGCTTTGAAGAAGGCTGGGGAACCTGCCTCGACCAGCTTGTTGCAATCCTTAAAAAAGGTGTAAACTAATACAAAATGGCATACTCTACAAGCCAATATCCATAAGACTTACAGAGCACATTTAAAAGGAGAATTAGCATGTTAAAGCTCATTTTAATTGCATTAATTGCAGTGGTAGCCATTGCGCTGGTTATAGCGGCGCTTAAGCCTAATCGCTTTAGAATTGAGCGCTCCACCAGCATCAAAGCACCAGCTGAAAAAATATTTCCGCACATTAACAATTTTCACGCGTGGGAAGCTTGGTCGCCTTGGGAAAAAATCGACCTTAATTGCAAGCGCAGTTACAGTGGCGCGGAAAGTGGCATTGGTACTATATATGGCTGGAGCGGCAATAAAGACATCGGCCAAGGGCGCATGGAAATTGTCGAATCAATCCAATGTTCAAAAATTGTACTGAAATTAGACTTCATCAAACCGTTCGAAGCTCACAATATGGTGGAATTTTTACTCCAACCACAAGGCGATTCAACGACTGTAACGCAAGCCATGTATGGCACCAGCCCTTTTATTTCAAAACTGATGGGCATGTGCTTCAACATGGATAAAATGGTCGGCAAAAAATACGAGGAAGGACTGGCCAGCCTGAAAGCAATCGCGGAAAAATAAACTTAGCTAAGTTAAATTATCGGTGGTGGCGATAATAAAAACTCGGCCCCCAGTAAAAACGGCTGCCATAATAAGGACCGTAGCCGTAATGATAATAAGGGTTGTAGAACGGGCCATCAAAATAATCATAGTAATAGCTTTGCGCCAAGGCTCGCTCGCGTTGTAATTGCTTTTGTGCTGCGCGTTTTTCTTGCTCGCGCTTGTTCATTTCGTCGGCAATCGCGTTTTGTTTAGCAAGCTCGTTACTTTGATGAATATAATCAAGCACTTTGGCATCCACACCTTGTTTATTTAAATCAAGCACTTGGGTGGATGTCAATTCGTATCGTGAATTGCTGGTTTTGATTTTTGCAATTATTTCATCCGCAGTTTTACCCGCTTTGCTATCACCCACAATCTCATCCAAACTCACCGTAGCAACTGGCGGCGGAATTAATTTGGCCAACTCCTCTGGCGTAATTCTGTCTACCTTAGCTTGCTGTGCACCATTACTAGCACAGCCAGATAAGACTAATAAACCAAAAATTAAGCTAATTAGTAATTTCATTTTCGCCTCACTTTCTTTGCGCCTACTTTTACCGGTTTAGGATTTAACGCCGGCGATGCCTGAGTCAAACTAGCATCAAAATCGTGGCGATTACTTTGATACAAAGCCATCACTTTTTTGACATAGTCCTTGGTCTCTTTATATGGTGGCACACCATAGTATTTATCCACTGCGCCCTCGCCCGCATTGTAGGCGGCTACTGCAAGCGTCACATCGCCCCTAAAATAAGAAAGCAGCCAGCGCAAATAAGCAACGCCACCCTTAATATTTTGTGATGCGTTATAGGCATTTTTTACGTTAAAACGCTCAGCCGTCGCAGGAATTAACTGCATTAATCCATGCGCATCAGCATTGGATTTTGCTTTGATTTTAAAGTTTGATTCCGCGGTAATAATCGACAGCACCAATTTAGAATCCACTTTATACCAATCGGCAATGGTTTGCGCCAAATCTACCACCCAGCGTTTATTTTTAGGCAGGCTCGCGATATAAGCGTCAATTTTTGGCGAACCTTCATAATCGCCATATTGATACACTGGCGCGCGCTCTGGCGCTACAGCCTCTAGCACGCAAAGCGGCGTTTCGTTGGTGCTAATTTCAATGGTTTCCAGCATTTTCTGCGCCTCAAAATGCCCATGCACAGATGCGATACCAAACAAATTAGCGGCGTAATTACGGTTTTGTGGCACACCACGCCCAAATGCATACAACATACCCAGCCTGTAAACGCCCTCTGCACTACCATAGCGCGCTGCCTCGCAATACAAATTAGCGGCTTTCCATGCCGAATCGGCATTATTTTCATCTGCCACCAACACACTGGCGCGCTCCAGCAAATCTTTAACAATCGGCGGCTCATTATCGAAAGTCTCAAGCTCGGCTTGCGTATAGGCAAAAACACTTTGGCTAATAAACAATAGGCTTGCAAAAAACAAACTTGAAATTACAAACCTGTATTTATAATTTATGTACACTTATGCCTTATTAAATGTCATCTTGCCAGCCATACAATCTATTATGACCGTATCTTTCGCAACAAAATTCCTGGCTAAAATTTCACGTGCCAGCGGATTTTCTAGCTCGCTCTGAATGGCGCGTTTTAGCGGCCGCGCACCATATACTGGGTCGAAACCCGCACTGGCGATTTCTGCCAAAGCCGCATCAGAAATCGCGACATCAATATCCAACGCGTGCAAGCGATTGGTGAGCAATTGCAATTGAATTTTTGCAATCGATTTCACGTTTGCTTCATCTAAACTATGAAAAACGACCACTTCATCGATACGGTTGACGAACTCTGGCCTGAAGTGAGATTTCACCTCTCCCATCACTGCTAATTTCACTACTTGATAATCCTGATCCGCCATGCTTTGTATCATTTGCGAGCCTAAGTTAGAAGTCATGATAATCACCGTATTTTTGAAATCCACGGTGCGGCCTTGACCATCGGTTAAACGACCATCATCCAACACTTGTAACAATACATTAAATACATCTGGATGTGCTTTTTCTACCTCATCCAACAAAATCACAGAGTAAGGTTTGCGCCGTACCGCTTCAGTCAGCGTGCCGCCTTCTTCGTAGCCCACATAACCAGGAGGCGCGCCAATCATGCGTGCAACGGAATGTTTCTCCATAAATTCACTCATGTCGATACGAATTAAGTGATCTTCAGAATCAAATAAAAAGTTGGCTAAGGCTTTGCACAACTCGGTTTTACCTACGCCAGTTGGGCCTAAAAACAAAAAGCTGCCATACGGACGGTTTGGGTCACCCAAACCTGAACGTGAGCGACGAATCGCATCTGAAACCAAACGCACTGCTTCATCTTGACCAACAACGCGCTCGTGCAGCTTGCCTTCCATCGTCAGTAATTTTTCACGCTCGCCAGTCATCATTTTAGATACTGGGATACCAGTCGCACGACTAACCACTTCTGCAATTTCGTCTGCTCCAACTTCGGTGCGTAACATTCTGTTTTTGCTTTGTTCAGTGGTTGATTCAGCACTCGAAGCTTGTTTTAACTGTGCTTCTAGTTGCGGCAATTTACCATATTGCAACTCAGATACTTTCTGCCATTCACCTTTGCGTGTGGCTTCTTCCATCTCAAATTTCACTTTTTCAATCGCTTCTTTAATATGCGCAGAGCCTTGTACTTGGGCTTTTTCTGCTTTCCAGATCTCTTCTAAATCGGCAGATTCTTTTTCTAACTTGGCAATCTCTTCCTCAATCAAACCAAAACGCTTCAAAGAGCCTTCGTCTTTTTCACGCTTAACCGCCTCACGCTCAATTTTTAATTGAATCAATCTGCGTTCCAGCTTATCCAGCACTTCTGGCTTAGAATCAATTTCCATCTTAATGCGTGAAGCTGCTTCATCAATTAAATCAATGGCTTTGTCGGGTAAAAAGCGGTCTGTAATATATCTGTGCGAAAGCTCGGCAGCTGCCACGATTGCGGGGTCAGTAATTTCCACACCGTGATGTAACTCGTATTTTTCTTGTAGGCCGCGCAAAATCGCAATCGTTGCTTCTACGCTTGGCTCATCCACCAATACTTTCTGAAAACGACGCTCTAAAGCTGCATCTTTTTCAATATATTTGCGATACTCATCCAAAGTCGTCGCGCCTACACAATGCAACTCGCCTCGTGCAAGTGCAGGTTTTAGCATATTGCCTGCATCCATCGCGCCTTCTGCCTTTCCTGCACCCACCATGGTGTGAATTTCATCTATAAATACGATGGTCTGACCTTCGTCTTGCGCCAATTCTTTAAGTACGGATTTTAAACGCTCTTCAAAATCGCCACGATATTTTGCACCCGCCAGCAAAGCAGCCATATCCAAAGACAAGACCTTTTTACCTTTGAGTGAATCAGGCACCTCACCATTCACAATACGTTGTGCCAGCCCTTCTACAATCGCGGTTTTGCCCACACCTGGCTCACCGATTAACACAGGATTATTCTTAGTACGGCGTCCCAGAATCTGAATCGTACGGCGAATTTCATCGTCGCGCCCAATCACTGGATCGAGTTTGCCTAATCTTGCACGCTCGGTTAAATCCAGCGTGTACTTTTTAAGTGCCTCGCGCTGCCCTTCGGCTTCTTGACTATCTACACCACCATCGCCACGAACCCCATGAATACTTGCTTCCAGAGCACCTTTTGTAAGCCCATTTTGCTTTAATAATTTACCAGTCTCGCCTTTATCATCCGCCAGCGCCAGCAAAAATAACTCACTGGCAATGTAAGCATCATTGCGTTTTTGCGCGAGTTTGTCAGTCACGTTTAAGAGATTATTAAGATCACGAGAAATCGCCACTTCTCCACTCACATCTGGCGATTTAGGCAGATTTTGAATGGCCGCATTTAAGCCAGTTTTGAGTGCACTTAACTGTACGCCTGCTTTAGATAAAATCGACGCTGTACCACCATCCTCTTGATTCAGCAAAGCCTGTAGCAAGTGCTGCGATTCAATCGCAGTATTATCGGCACCTAATGCGATACTTTGAGCATCGTTAATGGCCTGCTGGAATTTGGTCGTCAGTTTATCGAAACGCATTTTTTGCTCCTTTATGTTAATCAAGTTGCTAGTATTAATGCGTATATGGGGTGTTTTTCAAAAAATTCAATCATTCTGACTTATTCATTATTTGGATATGATGATAATAAAGTTTGGTAAAAAAATGACAAAAAATACAATTTATTCAATACATTACTTGTCTTTTTTATTAGCTAATTGTATAGTGTGCGCCATGTTTTTATTACCAAATAATTTAATGAATAAGCGCAGTCTAGCGCAAGGCTTAATAGCCTTTGTGGCATTGGTTTACGCTGTTATTTACTTAAGTCTACCCGCAATATCTCAAGCAAGCGCCATTAATCATGCCCCACTTAGCATCACAAAAGCCGATGCTTTAACAATTAGCAGCTCTAACTTTAACTTTACAAAAACTAGCAAAAGCTTGCATGCGCTATCTAGCTACTCACACATTAAAAAACTGTCACAACAAAAAAGTGTTGTTGCGCGCAGCTATCGCAAAAAATATGCCGAATCGGCCATTATTTTAACGGCTATAGATTGCAGTTTTAGTCTATCTAATTTATCAAACCAATATGATGAATCTTTTTACACAACATCTCTCGTAGCACCGCTATACAGCAATTCTAGCCCTCGCGGCCCACCCAGCACCCTTAAACCAAATCAAGCTTAGTTAATATTTGTATTTTATTCAATCATGCTAAAACATGATTGAATAAAAAATTGTGTGCTTTTGCTAAACGCTCTGATTAGCCAAACTATTAACCATGCAAGCTAATGGTGCATGCAAAAAACACTTTTTTGCATCTACATTTTTCACGTATTTTTGCTTTTTTTAAGGTAATTGAATATGAATCCTTTCATTACGATAGATAGCACTGCCTTGATATTGTTACTGGCCTTTTCAGTATCAGTATTAGGTCTTTTTGTATTTATTTGGTCAATGTCGCACGACTTTTTTAACACTAAAATCAGCGGTTCACGCGTTATTTTTGCTAAAAACGAAATTGGTTTGGTAGAAGATCCTGCATCTAATCAAACTGATCACGAACTACAACACGCAGCGGGTGACACCGATGCCAGCTTAACAGCGGTAGAATTAAAAGATCGTCAAATTGCCGATGATTCCTCAGCAAAACCTGCGTTTATTTGTTTAATTGCATCAATGGCTTGGCTTATTATTGGCTCAGTTACAGCAATTATTTCATCCATTAAACTACATCACCCTGATTGGTTGATAGATAGCGCTTGGCTCACTTTTGGCCGTATGCGTACCATTCATTTAAACAGCATCATTTACGGTTGGGCTTCTATGGCGGGTATCGGCGTTAGCATTTGGCTGATTCCACGCTTGCTTAAAACGCCATTGGTTGGCGCAAAATTTATCTACTGGGGCGCGGTGATGTGGCAAGCGGCCTTGCTGTGCGGCATTGTGTTAATCGGCTTAGGCCATACCGATGGCATGGAGTGGTTAGAAATGCATTGGCAAGTAGATATATTTATTATTATTGGCGGTGCGCTAATGGGCTTACCTTTATTTTTAACATTAGCCAATCGCAAGGTGGATCACTTATATGTATCAGTTTGGTACATTGGTGCGGCGTTAATTTGGTTTCCTATTTTATTTTTGGTCGCAAAAATTCCTGCGTTTAGTTACGGCATTCAAGGTGCATCCATGAACTGGTGGTATGGCCACAATGCGCTTGGGCTTTGGTTTACGCCAATCGGGCTGGGCGCTGCGTATTACTTTATTCCTAAAGTATTAGGTAGGCCGATTTACTCTTACAATTTATCTTTACTTGGCTTTTGGTGTTTAGCGTTTTTCTACTCGCAAGTGGGCGGCCATCACTTAATTGGCGGGCCTGTGCCTACTTGGATGGTGACACTATCGATTGTGCAGTCGATGATGATGATTATCCCCGTGTTTGCGGTGGCGGTGAATCACCACATGACGGTGGGCGGCAATATTAAAGCAGTTCTGCATTCGCCAACGCTGCGCTTTATTGTGCTTGGTTCTATGCTGTACGTGGCGGCATCGGTGCAAGGCTCGCTAGAGGCGCTACGCTCAGTCAACGTGATCACGCATTTTACCCATTACACAGTAGCGCACGCACATTTGGGCATGTATGGCTTTTTTACACTGGTGATGTTTGGCAGCATTTATTTTATTATGCCACGCATTGTCGATTGGGAATGGCCGCACGCCTGGATGATTAGCGCACATTTTTGGCTAGTTTCTATTGGTTTTGCCATTTACTTTATTGGTTTAAGCATTGGCGGCTGGTTGCAAGGCGAAACCATGTTAGACGCGGCCAAACCTTTTATCGATTCAGTCAACGTCACTTTGCCTTACCTTAAAGCGCGCTCGGTTGGCGGCGGTTTAATGGTGCTTGGGCATGTTATTTTTGTGATTCACTTTATATTGATTAGTTTACGCTACGGCCGTAAAAAAGCGCCGACGCAGTTGGTGCCAAAAGTGAGTATTCCGTTTATTAAAAATGCAAAAATCGCATCTAACGAATTAAGTGGAGTTTAACATGGCCAAACATATTGAAGAGAAAGAGTTAGTCATTGGCGCATTGGTGATTATTGCCATATCAACCTTGGCGCTGGTGATTATGCCCTACGTGCAGCTTAACCACGTAAAAGCGCCAGAAGCGCTTAAACCTTACACGGATGTTCAGACAAAAGGTCGCCACGTGTATATGAGCATGGGCTGTGTGTATTGCCACTCGCAACAGCCGCGCGACCCGCAATTTGCAGCCGCGGATGAAAAGCGCGGCTGGGGTAGAGCCACCACTGCGACCGATTACGCCTATGATGAAGTACATTTACTAGGCACTATGCGGACTGGTCCAGATTTAATGAACATTGGCGCGCGGCAACCTTCCCAAGATTGGCATTTGGGGCATTTGTACCAACCGCGCGCTTACATGCCTGGCTCTATTATGCCCGCCTACCCATTTTTGTTTATTGAGCGAAAAGGTGCGGCATTAGCCGGTGATGTGGTGGTTAATTTGCCGCCAGATTACCAAAAGCCTGGCGTAACCATTGTGGCAACGACCGATGCGATTAATTTGGTGGAATACTTAAAGTCGCTCGACAGAACTTATCCCGTTAAAAAGACCATTGCAGAAAGCTTAGCAACTGGAAAATTAAACACAGCAGAGGAAACTAAATAATGAATAAAGACCTAAATGACGCGCAAAAACGCGAACGCACTGACCCCAACGAAGACAGCAAACCATTACCGTGGTTTATTACCATGACCATAGGCGCGCTATTTATGTGGAGCGCGATTTATATTAAAGAAACCGTGATGACAGCTCCGCCAGAAAATGGCGATAGCCGTGCAGCACAGGTAGCCGCCTTAAATTGCGCTTCGAACACAGCTGGCGTTGCAAAAGTGACCATTGATGGCAGCGCCATCTTTCAAGCAAAATGTGCGGCTTGCCACCAACCCAATGGCCAAGGCATTCCTGGCCTTTTTCCGCCACTGGCCGCATCTGAATGGGTTACCGGCAAACCAGAAGTATTGGCCAATATTTTACTACATGGTATTGATGGAAAAATTACTGTAAAAGGCACTGACTACAACGGCCAAATGCCTGCATTTAAAGATTTATTGAAAGATGATGAGCTGGCTGCAGTACTTAGCTATATTCGATCGGATTGGGGTAATAAAGCTGAAAAAATTGACGAAACGTTGATTAAAAACGTGCGCGAAGCCACAAAAGCGCGTGATAAACCTTATAACGGTGGCGAAGAGTTATCCAAACTGTAATTAATAGGCGTTTTAGCAAATTGCCAAGCTGGCTTTTGCCATGCGTGGTCATACTGTTTTGGATTTTTTGTTTGTTTATTATGACCAGTGGTTTTTCAAATCTGACCTTAGAGTCTGAACGAAAAGCCACGCTTTTTTCTACCCAGCCGCATATTTCTATGGGCTTGGTGGACGAAAATGGCCTAAACACCAGCTTAAAAAATATCGCTAAGCAGCACAATAAAATATTGGTGACACAATTTATTTACACGCAGTGCAAAACGCTGTGTTTAACCTTAGGCGATTATTTTCAACAAGCGCAAACACAAATAAAACAGCAAAACTTAAACCATAACTTGCACTTATTAAGCATTAGTTTTGATGTAGCAAATGATTCGCCGCAACGCTTAAAAAACTACCGCAATCGCATGCGTGCTGATGAAACTATTTGGTCGCTAGCCACCATGCAAACAGCCGATGATTTAATGCGCGCAAAAGAGCAATTAGGCTTAATTGTGTTACCCACAAAAGATAAAGAATTCGTGCACAACAGCGCATTTTTAGTAATTTCTAACACAGGTAAATTACTTGGTATATACAATGAAGATGATCTACAAGGCGCATTAATGCTTGCTGTAGTACATAGAGATAAAATTTAACATGCGAGTAAAAATTAAGTATGTATTGCACCATCGTTTATTTCTAGGCACCCTATTATTGCTGGCTATTGCGCCATCATTGCCGCGTTTAAGGTTTTTAATTGAGGCTAGCATGGCTTTTCACATGGCGGTGCAAATTCCATTATTAATCATAGCTGGCTATTTTTTAGGCAATCTTTATAACGCTGCTAAACCAACACTCATCATCAGTTTAAGTTGTTGGTTATGGTTGGCATTTGCCAGCGCATTTTGGATGTTGCCGATTAGCTTAGATAAAACCTTGCTAAACCCACTATGGGATACTTTTAAAATTGCCAGTTTATTTTTAGCAGGTTTTTTGCTTAAACCTGCTCTTTCGGGACCAAAAATATTGGCCTTGTTTTTTATTGGCAGCAGCGTGATGATGCTATTTTTTATTGGCTATTTTTATCAAGATTCGCCTTTAAGGCTGTGTAACAGCTATTTAATCGAATCGCAAAAAACAGCTGGCGCGGCTTTGATGGCTTGGGCGCTAGCGATTTTACTGGCTGCAATCGCACTCTTATCAAAAAATTTAACGCCTGATTAATTACATAATAGTGCACGCTATATGCCATATCGGCAAAGTTGCCACTTGTTAACATCAAGTCACACGTTCCCATCGTTATCAAATTAATTATTTTAACTTAAATTAAGTCACGTTTTTGCACTCAAGTTTTACTGACTTTAGTCGATAAGAATTTACTGCTTATTTAAATTTATATGTCTTGATGGCTAATTTTCAACGCCATTTTTTTTATAAATTTGTGCTACTTAATTTGAAGATATTAAAACAAGTGAAAAACTCAACAAAAATAGACTCGCTACAAGTTGTTTCGGATCAAGGAGATAGCCTGGTAAAACCAGCTTCACACGAACACGTCCATTTAAAAAGAGTAAAAAGTAGTGGTGTGCTCGATATTACCGAGCGATTAAATGCGGAGCTACAGCTACGTAAAGCTAAAGAATTGTTGCGCTGCCTGATGAATGCAAGCCCAGATTTTATCTGTTTTAAAGATGCAGAAAATCGCTGGGTAGAGGCCAACAGCAGCACTCTCGAGCTGTTTCAACTAAGCTCTCAAGATTATCAAAATAAAACCGATAGCGAACTTACCAACTTAGTTGATCCAATTTTCAAAGAGGCATTTAGACATTCAAAAACAACCGATGAACGAACATGGCATTCTGGAAAAACCTTTAGAAATGAAGAGGCTATTGCGCTTCCGCAAGGGGGTGAAAAAATACTGGACGTGATTAAAGTACCGCTTTTTAACGACGATGGTAGCCGCCAAGGCTTGGTGACATTAGGGCGTGATATTACAGAGCGCAAAATGGCCGAGAACCATCTGCGCGACCGGAGTGCTGTGTTAGATGCGCTTATTTCATGTGATTGGCTGTTACACTCAGCAGAATCTTGGCATACAGTTGCATCATCTGTATTACAGCAGGTATGTCTTGCATTACGTTTTACACGTGCCGCTATTCTAAAAAACGCAAACGCTAATATTTACGAATCTGAAACTTCACATACCTCAGCGCATTCAAAAATATTACACAAATGGTCAATGCCTGGTTTTATTAACCCTGGCAGTAATCTTGAAGCAATCGACTTTAATGACGAAAGTTTGAAGCGTTGGCATGATGCCCTGCAACAAGGCAACCCTGTTTTTGGCGACATTAAAGATTTACCAAGCGATGAGCGCAAACTCCTTAAGCAGCATGACACCCAGTCAATTGTTATTGTTCCGCTTTTTTCAGAAAATGAATGGTGGGGCAACATCATCATTGAGCGTTGTCATGATTTAATCAAAACCACTCCGCAAGAACTCGGTTCGCTCATGGCAATCGGTAGGTCACTAAGCGTCGCCATACAACGGGAAAACACAGGTAAGCGGTTGCATCAAGCTAAAATCGCTTTCGATAGTGCCACTGAAGGCATCATGATTATTGATCATAACGCCCATATTATTGCGATTAACAAAGGTTTTACTGAAATCACTGGCTTCACAGAAGAAGATGTTTTAAGCACCACGCCGAAAGCGCTACATACGGACAATCATGATTTGCGGCGCACCTTGTTAACCGAAGGAAAGTGGTGCGGCGAAGTTTCAAATATCAGAAAAAATGGCGAAACTTATCAAGAATGGCTCACCATTACTGTCGTCAAAAATGCTGGGGGCAGCGTAGTCAATTATGTGGGCGTTTTTGCTGATATTACCGAGCATAAGCGCTACCAAAATCGCCTGCATGAATTGGTTAACCACGATGCATTAACAGGCCTGCCCAATCGGCGACTGTTGAATGAACTGCTAGAGCACGCTATTAAACGCGCAGAACGTGAGAACCACCAAATCGCACTGTTGTTCATTGATTTGGATAGATTCAAAGCGATTAATGATAGCCTTGGCCACCAAATAGGCGATAAGTTGCTATACGAAGTATCACGAAGAATCAGTCACTCAATGCGAGAAAGTGATGTGGTGGCACGGTTGGGTGGCGATGAGTTTTTAGTCATGATGGACATGATTAATAACCCAAAAGATGCTGAGCAAGTAGCACAGCAAATTATTTATGCACTACAAGCTGAGTTCATTATTGATAATAAAGAAATTTTTATTAGTGCAAGTATTGGTATTTCAATATTTCCTAAAGATGGTAAGGATGTTGATAGCGCAATTAAAGCGGCAGATATTGCTATGTATCAGGTCAAAAATAAAGGCAAAAACAATCTCTGCTTCTATTCCGCAGAGCTTAGTAAAGATGTAGTTGAGCGATTTACTATGGAAAGCCAGCTACGGCGCGCCTTAGAGCGTAATCAATTTGAAGTGTACTACCAACCTCAGGTATCGCTCATTACGGGAGATATTATTGGCGCAGAAGCGCTGATTCGCTGGAATCACCCTGAGTTAGGTTTAGTTTCACCTGCTAAGTTTATCCCTGTGGCAGAAGAAACTGGTCTCATTGTGCCAATAGGTGAATGGGTGTTGCGCCAAGCCGCTTTGCAAGCCACACAATGGATAAATGATGGTTATGCGATGCAATGGATATCGGTTAACGTATCTGGCGTGCAAGTCATGCGTGGTAGTTTTGCTGACACGGTTTATGGGATTCTTATTGAAACTGATTGCAAGCCAAATATATTGGAACTTGAAATTACCGAAAGCACGGTGATGCAAAATACCGAGTTCGTTATTGACACCTTCGACCGTATTAGAAAACTTGGTGTGCGCTTGGCGATTGATGACTTTGGTACGGGTTATTCGTCTCTCTCCATTCTCAAGCGGTTACCACTGGATAAAATCAAGATAGATCAATCTTTTGTTCGCGGCTTGCCACATGATCAGGATGACGCGGCGATTGCTAACGCCATTAATGCAATGGCAAGTAGTTTAGGGTTTGCAGTCATCGCCGAAGGCGTAGAAACCCTAGCACAAGCAGAGTTTCTAAAAAACATGGGCTGCAAAGAAGCACAAGGTTATCTATACAGCAAGCCTGTAACAACAGCAGAGTTCAGTCAATTATTAAATGCAAATAAACATAGAGGTACACAAAATGCAAACTAACCAACCCTATTTTATTGATGTCGGTCAACTACAAGTCGGCATGTACGTTCATCTAGACTTAGGCTGGATGGATCATCCATTTAGCGTAAGTAATTTTAAGCTTAAGGATGAAGAACAAATTTCCAAAATCAAAAAAATAGGTCTTAAAAAATTACGTTATGACCCAAAACGAAGCGATTGTGAACCCCTGCGTGTATCTACTGTTGATCCTGTAACAGCAGCTGCCACAAAAATAGAAGCTGAAACCACTGCCCGCTCAACTACAAAAATTGAGGATATAACTATTACGCAAAGAGCCGAGCGCTTAATACAGCTAAACCATGCGATTGATGAAAACGAAAAAAAATTCGTTATTGCAAGTGACATTGCTCATCAAGTAACACGCAATATACTCACAGAGCCTCAAGCCTCTATCGAACAAGCCAGCTTGTTAGTAAACGATATGGTGGACACAGCACTGATGGAAGGCGATGTTGCAATTCATGCGCTTAATGGCAATTGCTCCAGCGATGCTAATTATCAGCACTCACTTAATGTAACTGTACTTTCACTCATGATGGCCAAATCCATTGAGATGCCTAAAGAGGATGTTCGTCTACTAGGCATGGCGGCTATTTTCCATGACATTGGCAAAGCCGAAGTTGCCGATAATATTTTGAAGAAAAAAGATGATCTAACGAAATCAGAACAATCGCACCTTGAAGAACATTGTGAAATTGGTGCGCGCATGGCGAAAGAAGTAGGCCTGCCAGTACGCATTGGCAAAATCATATTACAGCACCATGAGCATGCTGACGGTACAGGTTATCCAAACCGCTTAATTGCTGACCATACTGATCCACTGGCCAGATTAATAGCACTAGCCAATGGATTTGATAATCTTTGCAACCCTAACAACCTAGCGCTTGCTAGAACGCCATACGAAGCATTAGCGCATATGTACGCTCATCTGCGCTCAAGATTTGATGAATCATTACTCAAACACATGATTAGATCGCTTGGTATTTACCCGCCTGGCAGCATCGTACAATTATCATCAGGAAAATATGCAATTGTTATTTCAGCAAATCCTAATAAGCCATTGCGACCATTTGTGATGCTGCATGACTCAAAAATTGCGCGAGACAATCCGCAATTACTAGATTTGCGTGAAGAGCCCAACATTAATATCTGTAGCTGCGTGCGGCCAAATCAACTGCCACCTGATGTGTTAAGTTATTTAAACCCACGTAAAAAAATTAGCTACTTTATGGATGATAGCTTATTAAATAATGAAGATAATCCAAATTTATAGGCTTAAATTAGCATCGATGTAGCCCGCATGGATATTGGCGAACTAGCCTGCACTGGAATGCTTTAGTCCAGTGGCATTTATTTTAATAATTTATTTACTTTACGGGTTTTCTATTTCTACGGAATAGGCACTATATTCCAACTGCGGCCTTCATCGCTGGAAAGCGCTTGCATATTGCTAGTGACAGCATTCTCAACCTGCTGCCAAGTGACGATAATGGTTTGACCATTCAACTTAAATTGTGGATTGATTGCCACAAGTTTGGTGAGGCGTTTTGGATTGCTCGCGACCCAAGCTTTGCCATCCATGCGCACGTAATACAAACCTACAGGCTCAGCCCACAGCATATGCCACCCCCAAAACTTTTCTCCTTCGCCTCCCTGCGTAAAAGCTAAAGGTTGAAAAAAACAGTTTGTTGATGCATTGCCGCGACCAAAAGTCACGCGCCTTACTTCCACATGCGGGCTGTTAGTTGGCTCTAGAATCACCAAATCTTGGCCTTTTTCGAACGCATATTGTTTAAAAATATATGCGCTGTGAGTCTCATCGTTATTGGCTTTCAGGCATGAACAACCAGCTTGAGCTGGTATGTTCTGCGGGGACAACCCTTGCGGTTGCAGGGCATCGCAATTCTCCACCGCAAAAACACTATGCGTAAAAAAACTATAGAAAAAAACTGTAAGAAATTTACTCATCATTCAATTCTAGCACGTGTTTTTAATGCGGACTTGTGCAAATGGAAGCGAGGAATACGGCTGGCTTCGTGGCAAAAAGCGCCAACCGTGCATCGCTCACTTTTTGCAAAAAGCTTTGCTTGGTCAAATCGATCCAAGGCACAATCATGGTTTTGATGCCGTGCTTAGATTCTGCATTTGTCCATGCCAGCAAAACTCCTTGCTCGGTAGCCGCCATTTGCGGCACGCCCGTGTCGCGCCCTGTGCTGATTTCCACAATGCGTTTTACCTCGCTCATTTCGCCATCTACACTCATAGTGCGTAGCGCCAAATTTGCATGCTTGCCAGCGCTATCCGCGGCGGTCATCCAAGAGACAAGCGCTGTATTATCGTCCCGCCAAACTAAACCAATTCGCCCAAGTGGCGCGGCCTCATCAATTTCAACTGGTTTGCTAAAACTTTTTCCACCATCTTTAGAAAATGCAGCGCGCACACGAGGTTTATCTTCTGCGGCGCTAAACCAAGCGGCAACCACCTGCATCCCACGCGCGGCAACCGC
The DNA here is from genome assembly GCA_031379885.1 of Methylotenera sp. GTDB lineage: Bacteria > Pseudomonadota > Gammaproteobacteria > Burkholderiales > Methylophilaceae > Methylotenera_A. Next base: position 4,808 of record JANNFN010000049.1, on the reverse strand, counting down.
TGGTCCATTGACAGGGCAGCCATCAATATTCCAGCCTTCCGCGCCCAATGCTGTTGGCGCAGCCCATTTGCCATCGCGTAAAAGCGAGATGTTATTGTCGCGAATTTCGGCATCAGTACGGCCACGCCACGCAGCAATTGCGCCTAAGGGTGTAACCGCAACTGAAGGCCAGCAGCAAGTACAAGTGTTGTTGTCGATGACCTGTTCGACTTCCATACTGCCATCGCTGTGAGCACGCGTATAACGTAGTGCAAAGTTACCAGACTTGTTTGGATATTTCGCAGCGTCTTTTTTCTCAAAGTATTCGCGTCCATCCAGCCATACAATGCCAGCGGTATCGCCTTCAGAAAAAATGGCTGCAAAGCCATGCTCTGCAGCAGAGTTGTCGCGATGTGGCGAGCCAATATCTCGCCAAGTGAATCCCGCATCGTTTGAGATTGACAACACCACATCATAGTCATAAATCTTGCCGCCAGATTGTGTGACTAATCTGTGCGACAACCAAAACGTATTAGTAATAGGTACGACGGAGGGGAAATCTGCCCAATTGATAAACCAATTATCCCCGCGTGCAACTTCGCCAGTGCGCACCATTTTGCCATGTTGATAAACGCCAAACTTGAGCGCATGACCGCTTGCCAGCGGCTCTACCCAGCTCATCAACACGCCTTGTTGCGGCATTGCAGATAAGCGTGGCAAGCGCGCACCAGCCATAGTGGTCGTGTTAGGCATATGAGAGGCGCTAGAAAACCATTTGCTGCAAGCAATACACAGCAAACACAACAAAATAAGTATTAACTTGCGCCTCAATTTAACCCCCTTAATTAAAAATCAGCCCGCAAAGTCGCTTGCACCGAGGTTGGTTCGGACGGCAAATTGCTACCTGCATTACGCAAATAATAAAATTTTTCGTTAAATATATTATTCACATTCAACTGTGCGGTAAGCTTGGTTTGGTTATACTTAAAACGATACGCTGCAAATAAATCTACTTTGGCGTAACTATCGTCGGCATAGCTATTTGCTGCATCCCCATAACGCTGACTTGCACCAAACACGCCGCCGCCCAGCGTTAAGCCATCTGGCGTGCTGCCCTGCGGATGATAGCTTAACCACAAACTATATTGGTTTCTAGGCGCATACGGCAAGCGATTGCCCACATTACCTTTACCATCCTTGGTAATTTCGGTGTCTGTGTAAGCATAACTGGCAATCATACTCAAGGTGTCCGTCAGCTTGCCTTGTGCATCTAGCTCTAGGCCACGGCTATTTGCCTCACCAATGGCGATTGTACGTGTTGGATTAGCTGGGTCTGTAGTAGGAATATTGGTTTTAGTTAAGTCGTAAATAGCAGTATTTAAACTTAGTTTGCCATCCAACAACTCGGTTTTAGCTCCCACTTCACACTGCCTTGCCTCTTGTGGTTTGTATAAATTATTAGCTTCATAATCAAAACCAATGCCAAAAGACTCTGCACAGTTAGCAAACAATGACAGCTGTTGAGTAGGTTGATAAAGCACTGCCACACGCGGACTGGTAGAAGAATCGTTACGAGCAGATCGCACTTCATCGTAATTGAGCAAATCCTGCTTCAAGCGGTCGTGTCTGACGCCAAGCAGCACTTGCCATTGATTATTAAACTTAATTTGATCTTGTGCAAAAAAGCCATTATTGCGTGTTTGAAAGTTATATACATAATCAAGAGGGCCTGTTTGAAATGGCGCTAAATCAACACGCGTACTAGGGTTAAACGTATAAATATTGATGGTATCAATCTCACGGTCACGTATATTTTGCTTATTGCTGATTGAGAGGCGCTCTGCGCCCAACAACAGTTTATGATTGATGTCTCCAGTTTTTACGTCACCTGTCACATTCACAAAAGTTGTTCGCGTATCAACTTTTTCATTGCCAGAATAAAGGTCTCGAATCACATCTGTATCACCTTCTTGCAGGCGTGTGTAGTTATATATGTCTAGCAAATCGTTACGTTGTTTACTATCTAACACGCCGCCAGATACTTTCCAACCTGAATCAAATTTGTGCGAGCCATTAAAATCAACTAATGTGTTTTTATATCTAGATGCATCATCTTGAATAAAGCTGCGTTTTCTGGGTAAATCTGCCAAATGTTTACCCACTGCTGGTTGACCATAATCGTAAACTTCGCGGTCACGTTGCTGTTCGATATTTAAGTTAAATTCAGTATTGTCATTTGGCCTAAACGAAATGGTAGGTGAAATAAAATAGCGATTGTTATCAACATGTTCGCGATAGCTGCCTACATCTTGCCATGCCGCGTCCAGCCGATATGTCCAAATGCCATTATCGTCAATCGCACCGGTTGCGCCACCTTCAGTACGATAGGTATCGAACATACCAACCGTTTGTTCTAAAGAATAATGCGCAGTTTTTTGTGGCTTTTTGGTGACGTAGTTAATCATGCCACTTGGGTCACCAGGCCCGTACAGCATAGAAGCCGGGCCTTTTAATACTTCAACGCGGTCAATATTCGCTAAATCAAATTTTTTCACTGGCACGCGCTCGCCATTGCGGTAACCCATCGCACTTTGCGTGAAACCGCGAATTAAAAAGACTTCAGACGCGCCGCCGTAAAAATGCATGGTTTGCACACCGCTGACATTTTTTACCACATCGCCAGTTTTTTGCGCATTTTGGTCACGCAATACGACTTCATCCACCACCTGAATAGAAACTGGCGTTTCCATTAATGGTGTATCAGTCTTGGTGGCGCTATTGGCAACTGGTACGTAATATGTATCATCAATACGTTTTTCAGTAATTGTTACTTCATCTAAATTAATCGTTTCATTTTGTACAGCAAACGCCAATATTGGCAGTGCCGCTAACACAGCGACCAAAAGTGATTTATTCATTTCCTTATTCCTTTAACTAATTTTGCCGTGTATTAAAATGACGTGTTGATGCCAACTGCGGCTGACCAATCGCTGGTGAGCTGCGTGCCGCGTACATATTGGTAGATAGGCGTTTGAACAAAACCGTAGATGTGTGTGTTGTGCGTTAAGGCGTAACTTAAACCTGGGCTTAAACTCACCGTGCGGCTACCCGATTCGTCTGGCTCGGCATTGCTACCAGTGTCTTTAGATCTATGCTGCAAATTTAGCTGCAACATCAGGCTTAAATCGGGCGTTGCGCTATAGCTCAACCCCACGTCTGCATTGAGTTTGCGGCCGGGTTTAAAATGGTCGCGATCGCTCACCACCTGTTGCCAAGTGCCTTGCACAAACCAAGCTAAATTGCCATCGTGATGGTTGTAATAAGCACCTAGAATGGTATCGACACTGCCAGTTCCTGGTTGCAAACTGCGCTCTGCGTCTTCTTCTGCATTACTTTTGTGAATATCGCCTGTGGGCAATTTAAGCCCAAAACGCACGCCTGCATTGCTATCTTTATCAGCATAAAAACGATAGCGCGCCAAAGTTTGAATATCACCTAAACCGGAAAAATTCCACTTTTCGAGTTCTGGTTCCACTCCACCTAATCCATCATCTGCATTAAAAATATGCTTGTGAGAACGGTCGATAAACGGCAGTTTAAGTGTCAAACCCCAATCATCATTAATGTTCCAATCCACCGTTGCCAAATAATTACGGTTAATGGTGCGGATTTCATCATGCTCATCCACCTCACCCGCTGGCTTAGTTTTATGAGTACCGCTACGCAATTTATCTTGTTCAATAAATTCCGCGCGTAAATCCAAACGCACACCTGGCTTGGTGGCGATACTTTGAATATCCCAATCGGTATTTAAATTGCAAAATGCGCTGCCGCAGCTAGCGTGCGTCGTTATGGTAAAAACCGCGCTGGCAAGTGCCAAGCTGATTTTGTGAAAACTGTTCATGGTTAACCCCTAAATATCTAACTCGTCAAAAAGCAATGACGAGTACAAGTCATGCACGACTTTCTTAGAAAACACTAAGAAAAAGTGCTCTGAGTAGTGTACTTAGAGGCTTGGCGGGGCTTGAGCTGGGGGTGGGAGTGTGTAAAAACGACTTAAAACAACTGGTGTTGTAGCAGATTGTTTTTCTGCTTGAGTAGCTAATAGCGTAACTATTTGCAAATGAGAAGCTTGAGTCGCCGCATCTGTACTAGGGTTTGCACAGAACGGGCAATGCTGCAAATGATGTTGTATGCCAGTAGGCGCCCGATTGTCGGCTTCTTTATCGCTAAGCTCTGTTGCTAATTGCTGTCCTTTGGTAGTCAGCACTTGTATGGTTATTTTTTTACCATTGCTGCTACATATTTCTTGCGCAAACCCCGCACCGTTATTGGCTTGTAGGGCATGCGAAATACTTGGCGCAAGCGACGCAAAAACAATCGCAAACAACGCAATTTTGTGCATCAGCATAAATAATTTTTTCGACAACATACGCGGATTATAATTTTATTTAGGTAAAATGCAATGGCTCATTTGGGTAAAAATAAGGAATTACATGGCCGCAGGCAGTTTATTAGCACTTTTAGATGACATCGCAACGATTTTGGATGACGTCTCTGTCATGACGCAAATTGCCGCAAAAAAAACAGCTGGCGTATTAGGTGATGATTTAGCTTTGAACGCCCAGCAAGTTTCTGGCGTAGCAGCAGAGCGTGAGCTACCAGTAGTGTGGGCGGTGGCGAAGGGCTCGTTTATTAACAAGCTCATTCTAGTGCCATCTGCGCTGGCTATTAGCTATTTTGCGCCTTGGGCAATTACGCCTTTGTTGATGTTAGGCGGCGCGTATTTATGTTTCGAGGGTTTTGAAAAGATTGCACATAAATTGCTG
>JANNFN010000002.1:0-50495 GCA_031379885.1 Methylotenera sp. | reverse complement strand
CAAAACTCGGGTGAAATTCTGGACGAAAACACACTAGCAATCCCAGCCGATTTTGGCGGAGAGCGTTTATTAGAAGCTGAAAATGTGTTAAAATGCATGCCCTGCAAGGCAACATCCATGCGCCTCTCAGGCATATACGGATATGGTCGTTTATACTTGGTTAACATGGCGAAAGATCCATCGCGCTGGCCGGCAGAAAATCATTGGAGCAACCGTATTCATCGCGAAGATGCGGCGGGATTCATTACGTTTATGGTCAAAAAAGCATTGAATAAGGAAGCATTAGAAGATACCTATATCGTGACGGACGACATGCCTACACAGCAATATGAGGTATTGACTTGGCTTGCAAATCAACAAAAAATTGATACCAGCAATATTAAAGCGCCCCACGCACAGGGGGGCAAACGCTTAAGCAACAAACGCATGCGTAATACGGGCTTTGAGTTGCAATACCCCAATTACCAAGCTGGTTACAGGCATATTTTACAAAGCTTATAAAATGCTAAAAAAAATAATCCTACTTTGTTTAATAATCGCTAGTTCCAGCACTCAGGCGTTTGATTCACAAGACTTTTCTGTTTGGCTAAAAGCTTTTAAGGCGGAAGCCAAAAGCGCCAACATTTCATCCAAAACCATCAAAAACACCTTTAAAAAAGCCAAATATTTACCACAAGTGATTGTGCTGGATAGAGCGCAACCTGAGTTTATTTCACCCTTTTTAACTTATATCGAAAATCGCATCACCCCCAATAAAATAACGCTTGGCAGGTCGATGCTGTTAGAGCATGAGGCATTGTTATCTAGAGTTGAAACGCAATACGGAGTACCAAGACAAATACTTGTCGCGTTTTGGGGCTTAGAGACCAATTACGGCGAAAATAAAGGCGATTATGGCGTGCCTTCCAGCTTAATGACGCTGGCTTACGAAGGCCGTCGCGCAGAGTTTTTTCGTGGTCAATTGCTGGATGCTATGCGTATTGTTGATGCCAAGCATAACACGGTGGTGGGTATGCGCGGCTCGTGGGCGGGCGCGATGGGGCACATGCAATTTATGCCATCTACCTTTGTTAAACATGGCGTGGATGCTGATGGTGACGGTCGCATTAATATTTGGACATCGCTGCCGGATGCATTTGCATCTGCTGCCAATTACCTCGCAAAGACCGGTTGGCACCAAGATGAACCTGCAATGGTAGAAGTAAAATTACCCGAAAATTTTGATTACAGCTTGGCGCAACTTAATAGCAGAAAAAGTGTGGCCGATTGGGTGAGATTAGGCGTGCTTGATATCGAAGATAAAGCTTTACCTGCTTTGGATAACGCGGCAATAGTTTTGCCGCAGGGCTACCAAGGCCCAGCGTTTATGGTGTTCAGCAATTTTGATGTGATTATGGATTGGAATCGCTCGGTCAATTACGCGCTATCTGTTGCGCATCTTGCCAATCAGTTTGAGGGGGATAAGCCGATTATGGCTGGGTTGGAGGCTGAAAGTGAAGCGCTGACTTTTAACCAAATGTGGGCGCTACAAGGCAAGTTGAACGAACTGGGGTTTGATTGCGGCGCGCCGGATGGCTTTCCTGGACTTAAAATGCAAGCCGCGATTCGCCAATATCAAGCCACTCAACAAATGCCCCAAGATGGTTACGCCAGCCCGAGTTTGTATCAGCAGTTATTGCAACCTTAAATATGCTAAAACAGATGCTCTGGAAGGCTCATAGATATTGGCTGGCAGAGCATCTATTATTTGTTATTTTAGGGCGGAAATTAACTATAATTCGATTAGGTTTGTTACAACCTTAAATCATTGTAATGCGCGCGACCTAAACCAGCCTGTAAGGCTTATTCTATCTGTCTTTGCAATTTGCACTTCGTGCCAAAATTTGTGTGATAAAAACAATACTAATTTGCCGGCAGTTGGCGAAATATCAATATAATTGCTATCTGATAGGTGTAATCTTAATGCTCCGCCATCTTCAGTATGCCAATCTTGGTTTAAATATAAAACACTACTAAGCTGCCGCGCTTGTGTAGTCTCACCATGTTGAAATTGATCTAAGTGTTTTTCATACACGCTGCCAATAGGGTAAACCGCGAGGTGCGCTTCTAATTCTTGTACATTCATAAATAAGTGCTGGTTTAATGCATTTCTAAGTAAATGCATTTTGCTGAAATAGGCTTGAACGCTCGTGTTTTCGCTGGGTTCGTTTAACCAAAAAATGCGATCACCACGGATGTTAGCGTTTAATTTTTTTGTGTTTTGACCAGTTTTTGCAACAGCCATTGCGCCAGCCAAATAGCGCTTGGTGGCTTTATCTGCAAGTGCGCTAATAATTTCGACAGATAGAAATGCATCACAAATGGCATAACCGTTTTCACTTAAGTCATCGATAATAGTTGCTAGCTGGGGGCTGAGATTTTGCATGACTTGTGAATGCAGTATAACAGGTAAACACCTCAAGCTTAGTTTGCGCGCAAGCCGCTAATACGCTAAAATTCGCCCTCGCTCTAAGCATTAAAAAATAAAGGCGGTTAGCTCAGTTGGTTAGAGCGCTTGGTCGACATCCAAGAGGTCACCAGTTCGAATCTGGTACTGCCTACCAGTAACATGTTTTAAGCAGTCCTAGGAAGTCCATTAAACCAGCCTAAGTGCTGGTTTTTTTATTGTCTTTTTGTTTTATACAGTGTAATATCGTCTTAATCAATCCAAAATAATTGTTGGTATTTATGCGGGTATTTCAAAATACCAACAAACAAGATACCAACAAATTTCGATAAAGGCATGAAGTATGGCACTCACAGATATTCAAGTTAAAAGCGCCAAACCTAAAACTAAAGCTTATAAATTGAGTGATGCAGGTGGCCTGTTTCTGTTCGTAACTCCGACAGGTGGCAAATTATGGCGACTAGCGTATCGCTACGTTGGCAAGCAAAAGACCCTCAGCTTTGGCGTTTACCCTATCGTTACACTTTTAGAAGCACGATCAAAACGAGACCAAGCTAAAAAATTATTAGCAAACGATCAAGACCCTAGCGAGCTAAGCAAATTAGATAAAGCCGAAAAGCAAGCTAATAAAGCTAATACCTTTGAATTATGGGCAAATCTTTGGTTAACACATTGGCGAGTAGGTAAAAGCGTCCGTCACGCGGATATTATTAGCAGACGATTAACAACCAATGTGCTGCCTGCCATTGGGGCAATGTCAATACTAGATATTACGGCTGTAAACATTGCTAGCTTAATGCGCGGTATTGCAGGGCGTGGCGCTTTAGATGTGGCAACCAGCGCACATCAAACTGTTAGCCAAATATTCCGCTACACCATTGCTAACGATACAACTGCACGTGTCACCCGCAATCCTGCAACTGATATTAAGCCTAGCGATATTATTCAATCGCGGCCAGTGGTTAATCAAGCCCGTGTCGATATTAAAGACTTGCCAGTGTTATTGCGGGCGATTGATACCAGTGACACGATAGCTATTACGCGCATTGCGATTAAGCTAATGGCTTTAACCTTTGTGCGTACTAGCGAATTAATAGGCGCAGAATGGCATGAGATTAACCTTGAAGCCAAGCAATGGCGCATTACGGCGGAACGCATGAAAATGAAAACGCCGCACATTGTGCCTTTGGCAACGCAAGCGGTTGAATTACTAACAACCTTAAAAGAGTTGACGGGCTGGAGTACGTTTTTATTCCCACATCGGCACGACCCAAAAAAAACCATGAGTAACAACACTATTTTGCAAGCCCTTAAACGCATGGGCTATCAAGGCAAAATGACAGGCCACGGCTTTAGAGGCATCGCCAGCACAGCGCTACACGAACAAGGTTACACCCACGAGCATATAGAGCTACAGCTTGCCCATGCACCGCGCAACGCAGTAAGCGCAGCTTATAACCATGCACTCTATTTGCAGCCACGCACTGCGATGATGCAAGACTGGGCAGATTATTTAGATGAAATTAAGGCGGGTGCAAAGGTGATGCCACTAAAAAGCAAAAGCGCAAAATAAATATACTTTTTTCTGTTGAGACAATTCGTCTAAACAAGTGCAAACGCGTACACTTAACGGTTAAATTTTCGCGGGCGTGGCTCTACTTGCCGAAAATTCACTAGCAAAATTGAGTATTTAGAGTGAGATTTAAGCACGATTCTTACCGGTTTACGCTGCAACTAGCATGGGCTTAATTACCCCATGCGAAAACAGGCGGCCTCTTACGCTTGCTGGTGCGGCTTCATATTTTAAGAGCGCATGAGAGGTGCGTATGCAAGATAATCAAGACGATGATAATGGGTACTTTGATGGCTATCCACTTTCAGAGCCTGCAGGTTTTTCAGAATTCTGTAAGCTAATTGATAGTGGTGAAGCTACTAACCAACATCATAAAGAGTTTGATTTAAGAATGATTAACCATTTTTGTACGTGTATTTACGCAGGTGAAAAGCCTGAAAACTGGGTTTTATTAGCCATAGCAAATGCGTTTACAAATGTAACTATGAGAGGCAGGTGGGAAGACGAGTTTCAACTGCCTTGGACAGAAGCATCTTCTCCATGGACTAATGCTGAAAATAAAGATTTAAAAATATTTTGCGAGATAGCTAATCGCTTAAAAAGCAATTCAAATCTAGCTGTATTAGAAACTATATTAATCGTGGCTAAAGAAAGCGCTGTAAGTTTTGAAAAGGCTAGGGCAGCTTATTACAAGCATAAGCACTTAATTAAATGAATATTTATTTTTGACGATTAAAATTTAGAAATATTTAACAAAAGTAAGAAACTAATATTGCACCTATCTAGCAGCCGCTAGACATTATTAACTTTAATAAGGTGCAAAAATGAATCAGAAAATCTTAAGACTTAAAGCAGTTCAAGATTGGACGGGCTTAAGTCGTTCCACCGTTTATGCCATGCTTAAAGATGGCAAATTCCCACAGTCGGTTAAATTAGGCTTGCGTTCCGTAGGCTGGTATGAATCCGATATTCAAGGCTGGATTGCAAGCCGTCAAACAAGTAAGGTGGCTTCATGATGACCACTCAAAACACCATGTCGCTTGAAGTCCGTGCAATGTTAGCCGCTAATTTTTGTCTTGAGAATGCGGCCGAATGTATCTCGTCCTTTGACAAAAAACTGATAAGTGATAAACCAATGTCGCAAGAAGCTACTACAATTTCTGAGCATTTAGGTTATTTGACCGAAGCACTAGCTCAACTTTCAAACAAGAAACAAATTGCAGCCTTCGAACCTGAGCACGCATTTTTTGCATTAATGCAGTGCTGGATTAGATTTCACCCGCAATACTCTGAAGCCGAATATGCTGCTGCAAGTAGTGAGATTAAAATATTATTAAGTAGGTTTTGTATCTGATGGCAAGGCGTAAAACTAAATATAGCGCCGAAAGGGGCGAGGCTGGCGGCTTCGTCTCAGTTTATCATTGTGTGTTAAACAGCTGCGCCATGAAATGTTTATCTGCATATGGCACAAAATTATTGATGGATTTATTAAGCCAATACAAAGGGCAAAATAATGGCGATTTAGCTGCCGCTTATAGTGTATTGCAGCATCGTGGCTGGCACTCTAAAGGAACATTAAGCAGAGCCATTAAAGAGCTAATAGCAGTAGGTTTGATTGAAATTAGCAGGCAAGGTGGGCGACATCAATGCAGTTTATTTGCCGTTACCTTTTATGCGGTAGATGAGTGCAAAGGCAAGTTAGATATTGCCGCAACCATTAGACCTAAAAGCTTGTGGCGCAAACATGAACCCGTACCAGATATAAAAACCTTGCAAAAAGCCAAGCAAGCAAAAGACGATGCAAACTTATTTAGGCAAATAAAGGAAAGAGCAAAACGTGTGGCCTAAATAAAAAACCTGTCCCTCTATGGGGGTATAAAGTGCACAACTGCCCTTCTAGGGGGGTACAGCAAAATGCGTGTAAACCTTATTGAATGCTACTGGACAATCAACGAGCATGATTAATGATATTTTGTACCCCGTATGCGTACACCTTTATATATTTACCATATAGGCACTTTTTATTGAGAGATGATAATGAAGTTAAAGACAAGAGACGACAAAAATAGCAATGATCAGAAAGAAAGTAGCGCTAACAAAATAATACTAGCAAGCTAGTTAGTTAGCAGTTTAATAAGGGGGTTGTAATCTAAAGTGAGGGGTGGGATAAAAGTCTACAGTTTATCAAAGCTAGACCATCTGCTTATATTTTTGTGCATGAACGCGAATTACAGGTAGGGGGGTAAAAATCAGCCATTTTGAATATAAAAAATACATATAAGATATTGTGAGCAGACATTGTAAATTTATCTTAATTTGATTTTTCTTAGGCAACTTTCGGCCAAAAGCCGCCATTTCTATTTATATATCGCTAAATAAAACAATTATTCAGCTGCAGACCCCTTGAGTTCAACAATGTTACCTTCTGGATCTGTAATATAGACTGAAGGGCCTATTCCCTCAGCACCATATCGCTGACCAAGTGGGCTTACTTCAATGTCATTTGTTTCAAGGAAGTGACGAATACTTGGCTCGTCGAATGGCTCTACTCTGAAGCAAAAATGATCCAAGTTGCGTGCGTTTGTCAGAGGCGCACCGCCACCAGTTTTGCCGAGCTTGATATCTACGAGTACGAGGTCAAGAAGAGATTTGCCAGCTCGTAGCTGAACAAGCCCAATCTCATCTTTACGCCTTTCAACCAGGCACCCAAGAATAGTGCAGTAGAAATTTAGCATCTTATCAAGGTTTACGATGCGAAGAACTAGATGATCAATTTCGCGAATTTGAATCATTTTGAGTAGTAATTACTTCCTTCCTATTTCTTAAGTAACCGATATGCACATTCTCTTAGTAAACAGCAGCTACCACTATTACGAACTCTTCTACTTAATTGGTTGCAAAACTCAATATTTTTTTGTGGAGCTTACTTGAATATAGGTAAGTAACTTAACTAAGTCAACTCCAAAATTTGTAATTGATAAGTTTTCACCCTGTCTAAAGTACGTAGTTTTACTTGAATTTAGGGTGGAGATACGGATTATCTAACTGATTTATATTGAGTATATTGTTTTTATCCATAAAAGCGTATTTATGAGAAAAAAAGCGGCTGCATTTGGATTAAGTAAAGGCAAAAGTGCCAACATCGTTAATTAAATTGAGGAGAAAAAAATGTTAGAGAAAGCATTAATGAGAGATGCTCAAAATAGATCTTTTGAAGCCGAAGTTAGAAAATTTGGTGAAATATTGAAGGATGACCCAGCACTTCTTGCAAAGTTGGAAGCAACAAGTGATGCGCATAGCTTCATTACTACCTATGTTAATTTAGCAGCGGAAAAGGGGATTCATTTTACTGCAGATAATATGAAAATAATTGTACAAGAGCAAAAGACTGGCCATAACTGGATTATTCCAAAGTCTGTATTAAATATGGTTCGCGAACGTTTCTAAATTAAGGTGAAAATCATGGATGAAATTAAAACTGATAGTGGTAGAGTAGTTGGCAGTTGGAATGGCGAATGTGCCAAGCAATTGATGAGTGAAATTGCACGTATTAGGCAGGTCTTGGCTCAAGAGAAAGCTGTTGACAATCTGGACTCACGAATGATGCCTCATCGAGAGCAGATCCATAATGATCTACAAAACTTTAAAGCTTACAAATTATGGGGATGTGATAAAAATGGGCAGTGCTTAGTAGGTGGAGGTGCAAACCGTATTGAAAGTATCGATAAAGTACTTTCATTTTCTTTGATAGACCATCACTAATTAGCTAATGCATATGCTGTAAACTCAAAACATCTTTAAGTTTTAATTGCTTCGAGTATATATTATATTAATATATAGAATGTATAATAATTAATGGAAGTCATTTAAAAGGTGTGAGTATGCATGATCAAGTAAGGATGAGCTTACTGTTGAAGGCTGAGCAGATAGCTAGAGATGTTATTGCCCCTAACTTAGTTCAAACTGACGAGGATGCCTACTGGCCTGAAGCAGCATTACGGACATTACAAAACGAGGGATTTGGTGGGTTGGTGGTGCCAGCTAACTTCGGCGGACATGGTTGTGGACTGTTAATGCTGACTGAGGTATGCGAGCTATTGGGTCAGGAGTGCGCATCTACTGCAATATGCTATGGTATGCATTGCGTTGGTAGCTCAGTAATTGCTGCTAATCCAACTCTGACCCAAGTGGATCAGTTTCTTGATCCTATTTGTGCAGGAAAACATATCACTACACTTTCATTAAGTGAAGCTGGTACGGGGACTACTTTTTATCTTCCACAGACTGATATGGAAGCAATTTCTCCAGATGAGTACAAAATTACTGGTAGCAAAACTTTTGTTACAAATGGCAGCCATGCTGATTCCTACGTAGTGTCTGCTGTTACAACTGAACAGGACATGCCAATTGGCCAATTCTCGTGTGTTGTTATTCCTGCTGATTCTGAAGGTATTTCTTGGGGACCTAGTTGGGAAGGTTTAGGCATGCGAGGAAACTCCTCGCGCACAATGGAGCTTCATGGTGTACGTGTGCCACATAGCAATCTACTAGGTAGCGAAGGTGACCAGATATGGTATATCTTCAACGTGGTTATGCCATACTTTTTGATGGCAATGGCAGGTACCTATTTAGGCGTTGCTACAACGGCCTTTGAAGAAGCAAAAAGGCATTTAACTAGGCGTTATCACACACACACAGGCTCAAATTTGGCGCAAAACTCAATAGTGCAGCATCGATTAGGTACACTATACGCATCGTTGGAAAGTGCCCGCCAACTCACTTACCACGCTGCCTCAAGTTTTGATGCAGGTAAGCCTGATGCGCTTATTGCGCTAATGTCAGCCAAAGTACAGGTAGCTGATTGTGTGGTTAACTTAGTTAACGAGGCTATGACCTTATGTGGCGGCATTGGGTATCGTAAAGGCTCTAGATTACATCGTCTACTGCGAGATGCGCGTGCTGCCCCCTTAATGTCTCCAACAAGCGACATGATGCGTGTTTGGATTGGCCGAGCACTACTTGGACAGCCGTTACTTTCAGATTAAAGGAACATACAAGTGTCTTTAGAGAAATTACCATCAAAAAATGGTGTTTTGCAGCTACTTGGAGTATCCCCCGCGATTTCTGATGTAATCTACGAACAGCTGTATTCTGAGTTCACAGTAAGTAGAGTAGATAATAAAGAATTCATATACGATTACTTTGAAGAAGGTCATCAACCAGCAGATACGATACTTTTGGGTATGGATGTTAAAGAGCCAGTTCGCATTGCTCAACGTATATTTACTTACGACAAAAACATTCCCATATTTATTTTAAGCTCTTCTTCACGGTGTGATCAGCTCAAACGTACTTTAATGTTTAGTCCCTTGCTAAGCAATGAAGTTGCTCCGTGGTCAATAGATGATATGGATACACTTCCAAACGCCATTCGTAGTGCGATTGTGCGTCGTCAGACGCGCATGAGTTATCTTAATACCATTTCTCGAGCCCATATAAGACTGGAGAAATTTCCATTATTACAACCTGAAGCTACTCACTATCTTGATCAGTTGCTTGATCACGCACCAATTGGTGTGCTTACTGTTGATTTTAGTGGAATTATTCTTACCATTAACCATCAGGCCATGGTAATTATGGGCATTAGTGAAAACCATGCGCTCGGCCGACCTGTAGAAGAGCAGTTTCCAAAGAGGGAGTGGGGCAATATAAAAGTATTGCTGCAACACAGTCTAGACTCCTTTACTCGAGAGGACCCTAAAGTTTTTGAAGTGGATAGTAAGGGAAAAGGCACCAGATTTCTAGAGGTAATTATAACGCCATTAGCATACCGAACTGGCCAAAAGGGAGCTATGCTAATAATACAGGATGTTACTAATAAAGTATTAGCAGAGCGTGAACGGCTACGTGCGGAAGAGGATTTGCGTTTACACTTAAAGGTATTACGTTCGTTCCATGAAATAAGCGCAAATCAAGAATATAGTCTAAACGAAAAGATTCAGCAGCTTTTGAGTTTGGGTAGCGTTCAATTTGGACTGCCAATCGCGATACTTTCACAAATTAATGACCAGAACTTTTATATTCAGCATTCAGTAGGTAATCATCCAGCTTTTGCTGCAGGGATAAGAAAGAAGCTGGAGCAGACCTACTGTAGCTCAACCATCTTAAGCAGTGAGCCCTTAGCTTTTGAATGTGCTAGCAAATGTGCATGGCGTGGACATTACAGCTACCAGAATTACAAGTTAGAGGCTTATATTGGTGTGCGTGTAATAGTGGAGGGGAATGTTTACGGTACACTCTGTTTTGCAAGTACCGAGCCTCGCGAGATGCCATTCAGGTTAGCCGATCTTGAAATACTTAAGCTTATGTCGCAATGGATGGGTAATGAGTTACAAAGAGAACTTACTGGCGCTTATATGCGTAAACTATCCAGCGCATTGGAACAAGCAGCAGATGCTGTGATAATTACAGATCATGATCGAAGTATCGAGTACGTGAATCCTTCATTTGAGAAGTTGACTGGATATAACAGAGATGAGGTGCTTGGCAAGAAGACATACTTTCTAAGATCTGGCGCGCATGAACATACATTTTATGATGAACTATGGCAGTCAATAAGCTCAGGTGGGGTTTATCGCGGCATTTTAATTAATCGCAAGAAGGATGGTAGTGTTTATCATGAGCAGAAGACAATTACTCCCTTAAAGGATAGTCAGGGGGTAATTACTCATTTTATTTCAACAGGACATGATATTTCTGATTTAGTGAAAGCTGAGGAACAGGATCGTATTCATAAGGCGGAGTATGCGCACGTTGCACGACTGGGTGTGCTGGGCGAAATGACTTCAGGTCTAGCACATGAACTTAACCAGCCGTTATGTGCTATTACTACTTATGCTCAGACTTGTCTGCGCATTATTCAAAGCGAAGACTATAAAGTGGAAGATGTAAGCTATGGACTGACGCAAGTGGTGCGACAAGCTGAACTAGGAGGTGAAATTTTTCGTCGTCTACGAAACTTTGCCCGCAAAGAAGAAAAAGATCAGAACCCTATTAGTTTGCGCGATGTAATCTATGAAGTTGGTAGCTTCGTTCGAGCTGAATGCATACAAAATCAAATTCAATTCATCATAGAAGTTTCTGACCAATTGCCATACGTGATGGCGGATCCAATTCAGATTGAACAAGTATTGATTAATTTAGTACGCAATAGCATGGATGCACTATTAGAAATCGCTGCCGAAGGTCGCAGGATTGTCATAAAAGCTGTGCGTTTTCAGCGTAACTTTGTCCGCGTGTCTGTAAGTGATAGCGGACGCGGGTGCCCAAAAGAAGTAGCAGACCGTTTATTTGAACCATTTTTTACAACTAAGAAAAGTGGTCTAGGGATAGGGCTCGGTATAAGTCAAAGTATTATTACTGCCCATGGTGGACGCCTATGGTTAGATATAAATTCTAGCAACGGAACCACCTTTTGTTTTACTTTAGCGCAATCAAAAGAAAGTCACGAGAAATTGATATGAAAAATGATTCATACTCAAAACCCGTCATATATATTGTAGACGATAACCCAGCTGTTCGAGACGCAATCCGGTTTCTCGTACAACAGGTAGGCCTTACAGCAAAGGTCTATGTTTCTGCACAAGAGTTTTTAGAGCATTTTCAACTTGGGATGCGTGGTTGCTTGGTGTTAGATATAAGGATGCCAGGCATTAGCGGTATCGAGCTGCAGGAACAATTAACACTTCTAGGTGCTCATCTCCCCGTAATTATAATCACGGGTCATGGTGATATTCCAATCACGGTGCGAGCAATGAAGGCTGGGGCGTTCGAGTTCCTCCAAAAACCATTTAATGACCAGGTTTTATTAGATACAATTCAGGCAGCTTTAAAAAAATATGACATCGTTTGGGATCAAGATGATAAGCGCAGTCAGGCAAGTCAAAGTTTAGCGGCTCTTACTCGGCGAGAACGTGAAGTGCTTGAATTATTGCGCGTGGGTAAATCAAATAAAATAATTGCTAGAGAACTATCTCTTTCTGTACGTACTGTGGAGGGATATCGAGCAAACATCACGGATAAATTGGGTGCGAAGTCTCTAGGTTTGTTGATTGATCTGGTAATTAAATCAGAGTAAGCCTATTTACATATTGCTGTATCAATCGGCAATTTATTAGATTGGACTAGTAGTTATAATTAATTTGGTAGGCGTAAAGTGGGTTATTTTATGCGTACCGAAATAATGGGGCACAAGTACAGATATTTCATTCAAGTAATTCTACGTACTTTATCAAATTTCACCGTATTAATTCGGGTTTTTCTTACGCTATCTTCTATGTAGAATTAGTTTCATAGTGTGGTTAATCAGCAAAACAATAGTCTTTTATGGAGACTACTGTAAGGCTCATAAACATACTGAAACTAAAATTTTATAAACAAAAGGAGATATATTATGCGTAGTCTCGTGTTAGGACATTTGGTCTACCTGTACACGCCGCTTGGTATACTTGCAACTATTGCAGGTATATTGATGGGTGGCCCATGGGTATGGGTAGGTATTGCGATCTTTGGTTTCAATATTGTCATGGATACACTTACAGGTGGCATTCATCTTAAAGGAGCCGCAGTAAACTCAAAGGGAGAAGCTGCAGGTGTAGGGCCAATTCTAAATTTAATGATGTATTTACAATTGGTAAGTTTTGTTACCCTTCAAGCAGTAGTAATATGGCGTGTTTATCAATATATCGCAGGGACGCCTATCGAAAGCATGATGTGGAATGGTTATGCCTTTGAGAATGGTATTACTGGTCTCGGTTTGTATGCTGTAGTTGTTGGGGCTGGGCTACATCAAGGTCTAGGCATTATGTTTGGTCATGAGCTCGCTCATACCAAGGGTTTCGGTTTCTTAATCTCACGCTTAATGATGGGCTTATCTGGCTGTGCTGCATTTTGCTATGCACATGTTTACAACCATCACTTAGAGCTTGGCCGTGCATGGTTAGGCCCTGAAGGCAATACAATGATGGAAGACTCTGATCCAGCAACATCACCGCGCGGCCGTAGTTTGTATGCGCATTGGGTTATTTCAACCATAGGGCAATCATTTTTTGGCTTTAAAACAGAGTCAAGACGCTTAAAACGCATGGGTAAATCATTTTTTTCCTTATCAAATCGTTGGATACGTGGCTATATGTTAAGTATCCCCTCTGTGGTTGCTTTCGGTTATGCAGGCTATGTGGCTGGCGGTCAAAATGGTGCTTTATTTGGGTTAGGTTGCTTGGCTTTAATTTGGGTAATATCAACATTTGAGCTCGAAGCACTTAACTATATGGAGCATTACGGCTTAATTCGCGTAAAAGGTGAGCCCATTGAATATCGTCATTCATGGGATAACGATAGTATCTTTACTGGTTTTGCTTTTATCGAAATTGGACGTCAAGCAGATCACCATGATCGTGGTGAAACTCACTTCTGGGAGTTAACAAGTGTAGCAAACCCAGGTGCACCAAATGCGAAGATGGGGTATTACACGGAGTTTGTAATCGCGCTTATTCCGCCATTGTGGCATGCAATTTATAGGAAAAAACTAGCAATTTGGGATCGTGATTATGCAAGTCCTGAAGAGCGTAAGATTGCAGAAAAAATTAACCGAAAAGTTGGTTATGAGTGTGATCTAAATAAAATTCATGGCAAGTCATTACAGGTAAATTACATTTAATTAAGTGAGTGCCAGCTCAAAAAGCGAGTTGGCACTTATGCTTTTTTAATGAAATAGAGGAGATAAATATGAATACTGCAACAGAATCTTCACTTTATGAACGTCTAGGTAAGAGAGCAGGTATAGAGCAAATTGCATCTGATATTTGGGACAATCATATTAGCAACCCAATCGTCAAAAACCGTTATGTTAATAGTGACCCAGTTAATGTTAAGCGCTTAGTGACGGAGCTATGTTGTGCTGGATTTGGTGGGCCAGAAACATACACAGGTAAGGATATGATTTCATCGCATAGAGGTATGAATATTAACGAGGCAGAGTTTATTGCAGTCTGCGATGATGTTCTAAAGGCTTTGGATAAGAACAAGGCTGGTAAGCGCGAAAAGGACGAAGTCCTATGTATATTGTACTCAATGAAGCAAGAAATAGTTCATCTGTAAACTTGCAAGGCGTTAAAGTAACGCCCTGCAAACCCTTCACAAGGAAATGCCATGTTTAGTTTTTTCTCTTCAAAGGGACCATTTAAAGCCAAAATTTCCCCAGATAACACTACCTTTGTGGTTGAAACAGGTGATAACTTATTAAAAGCAGCGCTAAGCAACGGTATCGCTTGGCCACACAATTGCCGGGTCGGTAGTTGTGGGGAATGTAGATGCCGACTAGTCAGCGGGAAAATTAAGCCATTAAGCGATTTTAGTTACGTCCTTACTGGTGAAGAGATGGATGCAGGTATGATTCTGGCATGTCAGACCAGTTTGCGTGGCGACGTTGAGATTGAGGTAGCAATGGATCGCCCAGCAAAACCGTTGTCAAAACCAAAAGCCGTAGGTGGTATTATTGCTAATACTAAATCATTGACTCACGATATTCTTGAAGTAACAATCCTTCTCAATGAAGCAATTCCTACCTACCTTGCTGGCCAATATGCAGAGCTAACTATTCCTGGGCTGAATATTAAACCACGCTCTTATTCATTTGCTAGAGCGCCTGAAAAAGAGGCAACTAATCATGTTACTTTCTATATCAGGCACGTTCCAGAAGGTGAGTTTACTAGCTGGTTACACAGTTCAGATAGACAGGGGCAGCGCGTAAGTGTAACTGGCCCATATGGATCCTTTTGGCTACGAGATTCAACTGCACAAGTATTATGCATTGCTGGCGGTAGTGGAATGGCTCCTATCAAGGCGCTCCTAGAGCAAATGCTAAGCCAGGGGATGAATAGACAAGTTACCTACTTATTTGGTGCTCGTACTCAAAAAGATTTGTATTGCTTAGAAGAGATGAATCAGATAAAAGCGTTAGGTAATGGGTTCTTTAACTTTGTGCCAGTATTATCGCAAGAACCAGAAGATAGTGACTGGGATGGACTTCGAGGGAGATGTATTGATGCCCTGCCGACTTATAATTTAAGTTTAAACGATACTCAAGCATACTTATGTGGACCCCCTGGAATGATTGATGGCGCTATTGAAGTTCTCACCCAAAATGGGATGACTACAGAAAATATCTTTTATGATAAGTTTCTTGATGCTTCTACTATGAAAGGTGGGCGTGCTTAACTGAAATTATCAAGTAATTTGTTTTAGTTTTTTCGTATATTGAATATTAAGATTGAGTACTTCTAGTGGTAAGAGTAGGTTTAAAAAACAATTTAATATTTCAGGCTACTCGGGAAATAATAATTAAAGGAACTCATCATGATTACTAACGAATATTACTCAGAAAAAATTCACGGAGCTCACCATACTTTAGAGTTGGGCAATTTTCAGCTAGAAATGGGCGAGACTTTAAGAAATGCTAAACTGTTATACAAGACTCACGGCAAGCTTAACGAACAAAAAGATAATGCAATCTTGTTTGCTCATATGTGGTCTGGCACTTCAAGCTCTATGGAAGGCTTCATTGGTAAAGGGCGCCCACTAGATCCCGATAAATACTTCATCATTTTGCCTGGTATGCTGGGTAATGGTCTTTCTTCTTCCCCTAGTAATACCCCAACACCACATGACAGAGGAGCATTCCCTCATGTGACAATAGGAGACGATGTTGTCGCACAACATCGTTTGATAAGTGAACATTTTGGTATTACTCAATTACAGCTTGTTTTAGGCTGGTCTATGGGTGCACAGCAAACCTATGAATGGGCTGTGCGCTTTCCTGAAATGGTAAAGCGCGCCGCGCCCTTTGCAGGCACAGCAAAGGTAACCCCTCATAATGCACTCTGGGTCACTTCACATGAAGATGCAATAAAGTCGGATCCTAATTTCAATAATGGATTTTATAATGATTCTAGCGACTGTCATGTAGGTTTGAGGCGTCACTCTCGATTATGGGGGGTAATGGGTTTATGCCAAGATTTTTATTTACAAGAGACTTGGCGCAGTTTAGGTTTCTCCTCACTGCATGATTTCCAGACGGGTTTTTGGGATAATTATTTCTTGCCTATGGATCCTAACAATTTGATCTGCATGGGGTGGAAATGGAGACATGGCGATGTTAGTCGCCATACCAATGGTAATCTAAAGGAAGCTTTAGGCCAGATTAAAGCAAAAACATACGTTATAACGTTTACCCATGACATGTCGTTTCCTCCTGAGCATAGTGAGATTGAGCAAAAAATGATTCCTAATAGCGAGTTTCATTCAGTAAAAACATTATGGGCGCATTTTGGTATGTTCTGTTGTGCTGGTGAAAATGAACAGATAGATCAGCTTTTGGATAAGCTATTAAAAGATGCAAAATAACATTTGCTTGAAATTGAAAAATTACTAGTTATTTGTAAAGTAAGTACTTAGTCATGAGCTTACTTTTGCTATCCAATCATCCTATTTTCATCATCGAAATAATACGGCGCAAATAGTATTAGTTTTTGTTTGGCCACCGCCATTTTAAAGGATTTTATATTTGAGAACATTTCCATTAATTCTTGGACTTTATAAATTTTATTGAGAAGCATATCTTTTCCTTCGCGAGATAACCAGTGATAAAACTTGGTTTTGTACTCCCCTTCAGAAGCAGTATTTGGTATGCTCAAGTTACTTTTAAAAGCCCCCAGCTCAATTGCTTCAAATATATACTTGTTGATAAAGTGAGCATAAATCTGCGGTCTTTTTATTGATTTTGTAGGACTATTATAATAAAGCCAATCTAGTTCAGAAAAGAAAGAGTCAGGAAAAGAATCTAATAACTTATGAAACTCCACCGCAATATATTCTAAAATTAATATTCGCAAAGCCTCATGTTTTCTATCATGCTGATATCCAGTTGCCTCATCAATCAATGACATAATTCCAACTTGAGCGAGTGTTGACAATAATATTTCTGATTGAATGGCATGCTTTACTTGAGTAGTGTAAAGATGCCCACCTCGCCTTGCATTTAGATATAACTCACACAGTTTCGGCAATAGATTAGCTATATAGGCTATTTTTTCCTGCTTATTATCCAAATAAGTAATAGGCGTTAATTTACTTATAATATCTTGATTTATATAAGATTGTAGATTTTTTGATGCAAAATATAAAGGTAGTTTTATCTCCTCAACCTCTAGTCTTGAATTGATTTCTATTGGTGAGCTTCCAAAGGCCTCATAGATAGAGGTTGCAGTTAGCACTCGCATCCCATTGTTAAGAACTGCACAATCTAACTTTATATCACCAATGCGTAGTTGGCCTTGATGCAAGGCTTTTGGCAAAGATGTGGATAGTGATTTCAATTTTTAGTAGATTTTTACATAAACCATATTTTATATACACTTACTAAGTTCTTATTAGTTAATTAGTAGTTATATTATTTATGTTTAAATGTGTGCCTGTTAGTTACTTTTTAAAAAAAGAGCAGACCATCTAAGGCCTGCTTAAGGTTAATGGCCAGCTTGGAGGAAAGGCACATTAATTGTATGACATTAATTTTATTGTTAAGTCTTGTTTATTACTCTTTAATTTGGAATGCTTTTGCAGGACATGCTGCCACAACTCTGCGAACTTCCGCTTCACTTGCATTTTCTGGTTGAATTACAAAATTTCCATTTTCAACTTTAAAAACTTCTGGTAATGATTTTACACAGTTACCACTATGACAGCATGCCTTACTATCCCAAATAACTTCCATTTTCAATCTCCTTAGTGGTTTTAAATTAACTTTACTAGTATGTCTTTGTATTCTAAGTATTATTATGAACTTATCTAGAAATAATAATATCCGTAGTAATACTTACTAATAAGCCTATATATAAAGTTATTTGTGAAAATATTTCCAATTCATATGAAATTTGAATTCTATTCTATCGGTTATAGAAATGTTGACTTTGCCAGCCACTCGCGCCCTTTAAGCATGCAGTTCCAATAAAGCCAAGGTAATAATGTGGCTTTAAGAAACCATGCAGAAGAGCGTGGAATAGTAGAATCTAAAGGAAAAGTAGGAAGTAATTTGCCGCCATACCCAAACTCAGCGAGTATCACTTTGCCTTTCTCGACTGTAAGTGGACATGAGCCATATCCGTCATACATTGAAAGCAGGGGTATACCTGCGCGGAATGAGATAATATTCTCTGCCACTACTACAACTTGTTTACGGGCTGCTGCGGCAGTTTTTGCATTAGTGGTCCCACATATGTCGCCAACAGCAAAAACATTAGGAAACCTTGGGTGCTGCATAGTGTGTTGATTTACTTCGCACCAACCAGCCGCATCTGCTAGCGGGCTGCTACTTACTACTTCGGGCGAAATTTGTGGCGGTACCGCATGTAAAATATCAAATGACTTCTCGACTTTAGTAACATTGCCTTCTGCATCTTTTATATCAAACCAAGCTATCTTTTTACTACCATCAATCTTTACTAAATTTGAAGTAAATACCAATTTGACTTTATACTTATCAATATATTTCATTAAAGGCGGAACATAAGTCGCAACGCCAAATAAGGCTGGTCCTGCAAGATTAAACTCAACATTAATCCGATTTAAAATACCTTGTTTCATCCAATGATCACAAGATAAATACATAGCTTTTTGCGGAGCACCAGCGCATTTAATGGGCATCGCAGGTTGTGTGAAAATCACTTTACCTTGCTTAAAGTTAGAAACAAGCTCCCATGTGTATGGAGCTAGGTCATAACGATAGTTGGAAGTTACACCATTTTTACCAAGTGTTTCTGATAAGCCTTCAATTTTTTCCCATGCAAGTCGCAATCCTGGGCAAACAATTAATTGTTGATATTTAACAGACTTGCCATCTGACAATAGTATTTGATTTAATTCTGGCTGTATTTTTTCGGCAGAGGCTTTAATCCATGTGGCACTTCCTGGGATGACAGACTTCATTGAACGTACAGTTTTTTTAACGTCAAATACACCTCCACCCACGAGTGTCCAAGCGGGTTGATAATAGTGGTTTTCACTTGGCTCTACGATGGCAATGGATAGGTTTGGGTCGCGTTTTAAAATACTAGCAGCTACGCTTATGCCAGCAGCTCCCCCTCCAATAATCACAATTTCATAATTTACATATTGATAATCTGAATTGGCCATTAGCTGTTCCTCTTACTAAAATTAATTATTATTGTGATTGCTTTATAGCATAGGCGACCTAAAATTGGTCTGCTTAAGATGGATGGCTAAAGACTTGGTTATCCCGATCTTCATTCAATTAGCACCCAATTCATAACCTCGCAAATTATCTTTCATTATGAGCTTTTATTAATATATATATATACGTATTAATACTCAGTATTGGTGCAGTTGTTTTACGCTAGCATGTGGTATTTGAAAAGGGCGTATATGCTGGCTATTTAATATAATTGCCTGAATAAAGCGCTAACTAGAGTGATACATGAAAATATATATAATTTATTTATATATATTATATATAGTCATATATATTATCGAGTAAAAGAATCATTCAAGTCAAATCTATGGGTCAATTAATTAACTTTAAAAATGGTGCGATATGTCTTCTTTAGATGCTGACAATACAAAACAAAACTTGCTAAAGAAACTACTTCCAAGCTGGATGTTCAGTTATGAAAATGGCTGGTTCTATGGAGACTTTATTGCTGGAATCATTGTAACTATTATGCTGATTCCACAAAGTCTAGCGTACGCATTGATTGCAGGGTTACCACCTGAGGTTGGTTTATATGCAAGTATTTTACCTATGGTTGCTTATGCATTATTTGGGTCAAGTATGACACTAGCAGTTGGTCCTGTTGCGGTAGCATCGTTAATGACTGCAAGTGCCATAGCTCCGCTTGCAATTTCAGGAACAGATTTGTATGTAGTTTTAGCTATTCAGTTAGCGTTTTTATCAGGGCTGATGTATTTGGTGTTTGGTTTTTTGAGGTTCGGCTTCTTAGCGCACCTATTAAGTCACCCTGTAATAAGCGGGTTTATTACAGGATCTGCAATACTTATTTCAATTGGCCAATTAAAGAATATATTAGGTGTAAATATTGCAAAGTCTAATGTTCTAGACACTATTCATGCTTTGTGGAAAGCATTTCCACAATCAAATGCGTATACATTGACGATTGGAATAAGCGCTATTATTTTTTTATTTTTTGCAAAAAAACAACTACCAAAGTGCTTATGTAAGCTAGGTGCCGAAAAGAAATTAGCAGATTTACTTAGTAAACTGGCACCTATGCTGGTTGTTATTGTTGCAACAGTTTTAGTATGGAAATTGGATTTACATCTTAAAGGCGGAGTAAGTATAGTAGGGCACGTGCCTAGCGGTATACCTGATATTAATTTTTCATTACCAACTTGGAGTATATTGCAGTCACTTTGGTTACCAGCAGTGTTGATTAGTGTCGTTGGTTTTGTAGAAAGTGTTTCAGTAGGCCAATCACTTGCTATGAAAAAGCAACAGAGAATCAATCCTAATCGTGAACTACTTGGATTGGGTGCAGCAAATCTGGCCAGTGCTTTTTCTGGAGGTTATGCAGTAACAGGGGGATTTGCTCGCTCTGTAGTAAATTATAGCGCAGGCGCAAATACCCCTCTAGCTGGCGTTATCTCTGCAGTATTGATGACAGTTGTTCTAGTTGGGTTTACGGATAGTTTCACGAACCTCCCCCAAGCAGTACTTTCTGCAACTATAATTGTTGCAGTGCTTGGTTTGATTGATTTTTCAACCTTGAAAGAGACTTGGCAATTCGATAAGGCTGATTCAGCAGCACTTATTTTTACTTGCTTTGGTGTCATAGCATTAGGTGTAGAGCAAGGCATTTTGATAGGCGTTGTTTTCTCTTTAGGCGCGTATTTATGGCGTGCAAGCCATCCGCATATTGCGATTGTGGGGAGAATTCCTGGCACCGAGCATTTTAGGAATGTAGAAAGACATCAAGTTGAGGTCGACCCTAAGGTGCTGACAGTGAGGGTGGATGAGAGTCTATTCTTTGGCAACGCCCAGGGATTTGAGGATCTAATTTATGCTCAAATAGCGAAGAATTCGGAGTTGACGGAGGTTTTGCTAATCATGTCTGCTGTCAATAGGATAGATACTACTGCATTGATTGTTCTACGCGATATGAATCGCACTTTGGGTGCCTCTCATAAAAAATTACATCTTGCCGAAGTTAAAGGACCAGTTTTAGATTCTTTAAAGGAAACTGAATTTTATAAAAAGCTAACTGGAAAATGTTTTCTTAGTGCGCATGAAGCATATAGCGAATTAACCACAGAGCTAACTAGGATTATTTATAATAGATGGAATATAAAATGAAGAGAACTTTTCTACCTTAAATATTTGCTATGATTATAGTCACTTTCCTGTCATTAATTTCCCACAGTATAGCTTTGACATAGTTTGCATAATCTGAATTATTTCAAAGCTTGCTAGGCTGTAGTAAATATATTTGCCTTCCCTGCGAGTATTCACAAGTCCTTCTTGACGCAATATCGTTAGCTGTTGTGAAAGTGTCGGTTGGAAAATGCTTACTAACTCTTCTATTTGACTTACGTTTCGCTCACCTTGTGTCAGATGACAGAGAATCAATAAACGATCTTCGTTAGCCAGTACTTTAAGCAGAGAACAAGCCTTGGAAGCAGATTCTCGCAGAGTAGACATTTCAGTAATTGAAAGTTCAGCTTTCATGTATATCCTTAATATTAATATATATATTTATATATTATTTTGACAAACAATATATAAATATATATATTAGATTAAAACTGACTAATTGGAAATAAATTTCATGACCATTAAAACTAGCCCTAAGACGCCAAAAGTAAAATCATTTTTTGATAAAGCAACATCTACCATTACTCATGTGGTGTATGAGGCTCAGGGGGCCGAATGCGCAATTATAGACTCAGTCATGGATTTTGACCCTAAATCTGGCAGAATGTCTACAGTTTCTGCAGATCAAATAATCGATTTTGTGCGAGCTAACAATTTAAAAGCTCAGTGGTTATTAGAGACTCATGCACATGCAGATCATATCTCTGCTGCGCCCTATTTGCGCAAGAACTTAGGCGGTGCAATTGGTATCGGCAAAAATATACAAAAAGTGCAAAGTGTATTCAAAGAAGTTTTTAATCTTGAGTCCGACTTCAATATTAATGGCGAGCAATTTGATTGTTTATTTTCAGATGAAGAGGTTTTTTATATTGGCAATCTTAAAGTAAAAGCGATTCATGTTCCTGGGCATACGCCCGCTGACATGGCGTATATAGTTGAAGACAATATTGTATTTATTGGCGATACGTTATTTATGCCAGATGTAGGGACTGCGCGATGTGATTTTCCTGGAGGAGATGCTCATACTCTTTACAAATCAGTACATAAGCTATTTAGCATGCCTTCTGGCACTCGTCTATTCATGTGCCACGACTATCCGCCTCCAGGTCGTGAGCCAATTTTAGAAACGACTGTGGGTGAAGAGCGAAAAAAAAACATACAAATTAATGACAGCGTTAGTGAAGAACAGTTTGTCAAGATGAGAAGTGTTAGAGATGCAACATTAGAAATGCCGACGTTAATATTACCGTCAATTCAAATTAATATTCGAGCAGGCGAACTGCCGAATGCAGAGAACAATGGGATTAGCTATCTCAAAATACCACTTAATAGTCTTTAGCGCCATAGTTAGAACTTTAAGTATTAAGTGATATTCCTCATTGCTTGAACTAGCTTTTTATATCCATTTAGAAACCTTTGGCCGGAAATTACTTAGATACGATCATCCAACAGGTCTAAGCGAAATAATTGGACACCTAATTGCTACATAAAGTAAATGACTTTCCTTAACTGGTGTCAAGCACACAGAAGATCTTTAGTAAGGAAAGCGTGACAAGTATTAGGAAGCTTCATATGGTTAATTAGAAGGCCTAATTAGGCTCAATGATTAATTTAATACTTGACTTATCTGTTCTGTAGATTCTGCCCTTCTCTTAATTCAATTCAATTCAAATACAAGTGTTAATCCAGGTAGTTTTACGCTAGAACTATGCTGTTATAACAGTTAATCTGCCTACAGGTTAATTTTATAATTACGTTAGGAGACATTAACAATGAGCAACGAGAAATCTTACAACGGTAGTTGTTTTTGTGGTGCTGTTCAGCTGAAAGTTAGTGGGGAGCCGGCTGGTATGGGGTATTGCCATTGTGATTCATGCCGTCACTGGTCTGCTGGTCCAGTCAACGCTTTTACTTTATGGAAGCCTGAAGCAGTTGAGGTAACTCAAGGCGCTGAAAGTATTGGTGCTTACAACAAAACGCCAGGTAGTACTCGCAAGTGGTGTAAAAAATGTGGCGGCCATATTCTGACTGACCATCCTGGTATGGGGCTTGTTGATGTGTATGCCGCAACTATTCCAAGCCTTCCTTTTCAACCTGGTGTACATGTTCATTATCAAGAAACAAAGCTACGCATTAAAGATGGGCTACCAAAAATGAAAGATATGCCAAAGGAAATGGGTGGTTCTGGGCTTACCTTAGAAGAATAAAAATCTATACCTCTAGTACATAGGAAGTAAGTTGAAAGTTTAAAAGGCATTTGTATGACGGATAGTATTAAAAAAATAGGTAGGATATTGCCAGCACCTGAGAGTTTTTTGAGTGCAGAAATGGCACAAGAAATTACTACTAAAGGTTTAAATGAGGAGCGACGTGGTTTTCTATTAAAAAGTTTTTTGGCTGCAAGTTCTGCTTTAGTGGCAAGCTCAGCAATTGCGGAGACTATTAAGGCTAGTACTTTTGCGGGTGATCCAAATATTCTATCTCTTTCAGAACATGCAACAACGCTCGGCAAGCCCGTTGTCACTAATGCATACGGAATGCCGTCAAAATATGAAACTAACTTGTTACGCCGTGAATCACCTGGCCTAACTAGAGTTTCAGCAGCATCAGTCTCGTTTGCTCCGCTACAAGGCCTGTTTGGAATTATTACACCTAGTGGATTGCATTTTGAGCGACACCATCAAGGTTGGTACGATATTGATCCAAGTAAACATAGATTTATGGTCAATGGACTAGTAAAAAATCCCAAGGTTTACACTATGGATGACTTGATGCGTATGCCTTCAGTATCACGCATGCACTTCATTGAGTGTGGGGCAAATACAGCAATGGAGTGGGGTAATGTTGCAGTGCCGACAGTTCAATACTCACACGGAATGCTGAGTTGCAGTGAGTTCACAGGCGTACCTCTGTCGGTCTTGCTGGAAGATTGCGGTTATGATAAAAAAAATGCTAAGTTCCTTCTTGCAGAAGGCGGGGATGGGTCAGGCATGACTAGAACTATAGCCATCGAGCAAGCGCTTGATGATGTCATCGTTGCTTGGGGCATGAATGGCGAAATGCTAAGACCGGAAAATGGCTACCCATTACGATTAGTTGTGCCAGGAGTGCAAGGTGTTTCTTGGGTTAAATGGTTACGTAGAATAGAGGTTGGTGATAAACCATATGCCACTAAAGACGAAGCACTTCATTATATTGATTTAATGCCAGATGGTATGTATCGGCAGTATACCTCTATACAAGAATGTAAGTCGGTGATTACTTCGCCTTCAGC
Organism: Methylotenera sp.; assembly: GCA_031379885.1. Taxonomy (GTDB): domain Bacteria; phylum Pseudomonadota; class Gammaproteobacteria; order Burkholderiales; family Methylophilaceae; genus Methylotenera_A. Next base: position 25,744 of record JANNFN010000002.1, on the reverse strand, counting down.
AGGTCAAATGTTGTTAGATAAAGGTTTTTATAATATTACTGGGTTGGCTTGGTCTGGTCGCGGCAAAATAAAGCGTGTCGATGTTTCAGTTGACGGGGGTAAGAGCTGGCAAACAGCTAGGTTGGAGTCACCGATCCTATCAAAATGCTTAACGCGCTTTAATATCGATTGGGTGTGGGATGGCTCAGCCACAGTATTACAATCGCGTGCGATTGATGAAACTGGCTATGTGCAACCTAAAATTAATGAGCTTAGGGAAGTGCGTGGTACTAGATCTGTTTATCACAATAACGCTATCCAGTCATGGAAGGTCGCAGAGTCTGGAGAGTTGTCAAATGTTCAAACGTATTAATCTCATTAGTGTCATTATCCTGTTAGGATTAAGTACCTATGCCTATGCTGATAAATATGTCAATGTGGGTCGCTCAGCTACAGCACAAGAGATAGCAGCTTGGGATATTGATGTGCGCCCTGATTTTAAAGGATTACCCGTAGGTGCGGGTAGCGTCGCTATGGGACAACAAGTATGGGAAAAAAAATGCGCCTCCTGCCATGGCACCTTCGCTGAGTCTAACGAGGTCTTTACTCCGATAGTAGGAGGAACAACAAAAGAGGATGTCGCATCTGGTCGAGTTGCAGCCTTAGTAGGTAATAGGCAGCCACAGAGAACGGCGATAATGAAGCTTGCAACCGTATCCACTCTATGGGATTACATTCATCGTGCCATGCCTTGGACCGCACCAAAGACGCTTACAAATGATGAGGTATTTGCCGTAACTGCCTATATTTTGAATCTTGCCGAGATTATCCCAGAGGACTTCACATTAACGGATAAAAATATTGCAGAAGTACAAAAGCTAATGCCAAACCGTAATGGTATGAGTCTGAATCACGGGATGATGAAAGTAAATGGTAAGCCAGACGTTAAAAGTGTAGCGTGTATGAGCAACTGTGAAACACAAGCTAAAATAAAATCCGAATTGCCAGATTCTGCAAGAAATGTACATGGCATCATCCAGCAACAAAATCGAACCTTCGGCGCTGTGCGAGGCATAGATACTTCTAAACCTGCAAGTAACTCACCAGTTAGCTCGGTATCGAGGCTAGAGCGGCTTGCCTTAAATGATGCATCAAAGGAGAAGATGGTAGCTCAAGAAAAGCAAGTCAAACCAGATATGTTAAGTCTTGCAAAAAAGAGTGGCTGTTTATCATGTCATAGCGTTATAAACAAATTTGTGGGGCCTGGATTTAATGAAATTACTGCTAAATATAAATCTGATACTAGCGCAGAAGCACGTTTAGTAGAAAAGGTTAGAAAAGGTGGAAGTGGAAGTTGGGGCAATATTCCCATGCCACCTCAATCAGAAACAAGTATTGACGATATTAAATTATTAGTTAATTGGATTTTAAAAGAGAATAAATAACAGTTAAGTTATCAGACGGCCAGTTTAATTTTTACAAACTGCTTAATTTAGAAACTGCTCGATGGAGTGCATTTTTTAAATTTAATATTAGGAGTGTTTTATGAATAAAAGTAGAAGAGATTTTTTTCGCACAAGCTCAATGCTAGGGTTGGTTATAGCAAGTGGTTTTTATGGCTCAAGTAATGTTTTGGCGGCAGAATGGAAAACCAATAGTTTTGGAGCTAAGAGTTTAGCGGATGCGCTTAAAGAGATAGGAGTTGATAACTACACTATTAGTAGTGACGTATCTGTAAATAGTGCTGAAATTGCAGAAAATGGTGCAGTTGTTCCGGTGTCAATATCCAGCGCTATACCCAATACTGAATATATGGCAATTTTGGTTGAAAAAAATCCTAATCCTTTAGCAGTTGCTTTCAGTATCCCATCAGGTACTGATGCTGCAATTACGACTCGAGTAAAAATGGGGAGCACATCGAGTGTGTATGCAATTGTGAAAGCTGATGGTAAATGGTTCGCTGCTAGTAAAGAAATTAAAGTAACACTTGGTGGCTGTGGCGGTTAAGCCAAAGGCTGTAATAAAAAAAGTTAAAAATTAAGGAGTAGTTTTTATGGCAGATCCAATGCGTATACGTGCAGTTTTAGTAGGAGAAAAAGTAGAGGCTAAAGTTTTGATTCGACATGATATGGAAACTGGTAAGCGTAAAGATTCTACGGGTGCACTTGTGCCACCACACTTTATTCAAACACTCACAGCTAAGTATGAGGATAGAGTTGTTTTGGACACAGTGATGGGGATCGCTGTCTCTAAAGATCCATTTATATCTTTTAAATTTAAAGATGGGGTCAAAGGTGGCAAGCTCACGGTCACTTGGGTAGATAATACGGGCGATACACGTACAGATACTGCAGTCATCACCTAACTTATTTCTAATACAAATCAAACTTAAAATAACTAAAAAAGGAAGTTATATGAAATGCATCAGCAAATATATTTTTGCACTTTTAGTTTTGCATATATCTACATATACGCTAGCGCAAAGCTCATCAACAGATGAAATAGCGAAGTATCGCGAACTATTAGCTGATGGTAATCCGGCAGAATTTTGGGAAGTTCGTGGGGAGGAGTTGTGGAAGAAAAAAATTACTCCGAATAATGTTTCACTAGAGCAATGTGATCTTGGCAAGGGTTCAGGTGTAGTAAAAGGGGCTTACGTAGAGTTGCCCAGATACTTTAGCGATGTAGATAAGGTCATGGATCTAGAGCAACGGCTTATCCAATGTCGCACCATGATTCAAGGCCTTACTTATGAGCAAGCAACTGCAGTGCCACATGGTTCTGCAGGTAAACCTTCTGACATTGAAGCGCTTGTAGCTTATATTACTGCTGAATCAAAAGGCATGAAAATGGCTGTATCCATTAAGCATCCTAAAGAGAAAGATGCTTATGAGCTCGGTAAAAAATTCTTTTACTACAGAGCTGGTTCACATGACTTTGCTTGTGCTACGTGCCATTCAAAAGATGATCAAAGAATTCGACTGCAACAGTTGTCAAATCTTGTGAATAAGACTGATGCACAAAAAACTTATACAACATGGCCAGCTTATCGTGTATCGCAAGGTGAAGTGAGAACGATGCAGCATAGAATTATTGACTGCACTCGTCAGCAACGATTTCCAGAGCCGCGCTATGCGTCGGATATCGTCACTTCGTTAATTATGTTTATGGCAAAGAATGCAGAGGGTGGAGTTTATAGTGCCCCTGCACTCAAACGTTAAGGGAATTATCATGAGAAGAATAATTTTAACATTGTTGGTAACTTTAGTTATTACGGCATGCGCTACTGCGACAGTCAAAACTGACTACGATCATGTTTTGCTGGGTTTACTTCAATCAGATTTCATCTCTAAAGGGCCAACAAAAGTAGAGCGGATATTAAAACAAGATGAAGTTCAAAAACTTTGCAGTGCTGAGCACTTGAATTTAAGTGATGCAACGAAATTAAGTATGCAAAATGAACAACTTAAAACAGTCAAGTTTCCCTCAGATGGGAAGTATCTAGGAGATTGGGAGAACGGCGAAAAAATTGCTCAAAATGGGCGCGGACTACAATCGTCAGATCAAATAGGTGCAGTAAATGGAGGAAATTGTTATGCATGTCACCAAATAACTAAAACAGAAGTGTCCTATGGCAATATTGGCCCCTCACTCTATAACTATATAAAATCACATGGAAAAGACGAAAAAATATTCAGGAATACTTGGGCAAAGATTTATAACTCTCAAGCATTTACAGCATGTTCAAGCATGCCGCGTTTTGGCCATTCTGGTATTTTGGATGAAAAACAAATCAAAGATGTTATGGCGCTCTTGTTAGATCCAGAATCACCTGTAAATAAATAAAGCTTTATAACAGTTAAGTTGATGGATATATATCGCTAAGTAATGGTTATAAAACTATATATATTGCTATGAAATTTAAAGGAATTAAATGTCTATAAGTCGTCGAGAGTTTATGCAACTCATAGGTATAGCGGCAGCAAGTGGAATGGCGCTGAACTCGAAGAGTATTCTAGCATCCCCGTCGGCAGAGAAACTTTATGATATACCTAAGTACGGTAATGTGCATTTGTTGCACTTTACAGATTGTCATGCACAACTGAAGCCTATATATTTTCGTGAGCCAACTGTGAATTTAGGCGTTGGACAAGCACTTGGTCGCCCACCGCACATAGTTGGAGAAAAACTGCTTAACTATGTTGGCATAAAACCAAACACGCCTGAAGCCTACGCCTTTTCAACTTTAAACTTTGAACAAGCAGCCCTAACGTATGGAAAAGTTGGTGGATTCTCTCATCTTGCAACTTTAGTAAAGCGTATGAAAGCAAGCAGGCCTGGAGCATTACTATTAGATGGTGGAGATACTTGGCAAGGATCAGCTACTGCTCTGTGGACCAATGGCCAAGATATGGTGGACGCTTGCTTAGAGTTGGGTGTCGATGTGATGACCGCACATTGGGAAATGACACTTGGGGATAAGCGAGTAAAAGAAATTATAGAAAAAGACTTTAAAGGTAAAGTTGATTTTGTTGCGCAAAACATTAAAACATCCGATTTTGGTGACCCAGTATTTAATCCTTATGTTATTAAAGAAATGAATGGAGTTTCAATAGCCATTATTGGACAAGCATTTCCTTACACACCAATTGCACATCCTCGTCATTTCGTCCCAGATTGGACTTTTGGCATCCAAGAAGAAAATATGCAAAAGATGGTTGACGAAGCGCGATCTAAAGGCGCTGAGGTTGTTGTTGTGTTGTCACACAATGGTATGGATGTGGATATCAAACTGGCTTCTAGAGTACGTGGTATTGATGCCATCATGGGAGGGCACACCCATGATGGTATGCCAGTTCCGGTGATTGTAGATAACGCTGGCGGAAAAACGCTAGTTACTAATGCAGGTAGTAATAGTAAGTTCCTAGGGGTTCTTGATTTTGACGTAGTTAACGGGAATGTCCGAGGCTTCAAATATCGACTATTACCTGTTTTTTCTAATTTCCTTCCTGCTGACGTGGCAATGGAGAAACTAATCAGTAAGATACGTTTACCATTTGAAACAAAATTAAATGAGAAGCTAGCGATAACACAAGATACGCTATATCGACGTGGTAACTTCAATGGTACATTTGATCAGATCATTGTTGATGCCTTGATGGAAGTAAAAGGGGCTGAGATAGCTTTTTCCCCAGGTTTCCGTTGGGGAACATCATTGCTGCCTAATAGCGATATTCTTATGGAACATCTGATGGATCAAACTGCTACAACATATTCTTATAGCACCTTGTCAGAGATGACAGGTGGCAGAATTAAGACTGTAATGGAAGACATTGCCGATAACTTATTTAATCCAGACCCCTATTATCAGCAAGGTGGGGATATGGTTAGGGTCGGAGGGATGAGTTACGCAATAGATCCTAACGCTAAGATGGGTTCTAGGATTCAAGATATGCGGCTAAATGGAAAGCCTATGGATGAAAGTAAAGTCTATAAGGTGGCTGGTTGGGCTCCCGTGACCGAAGGGGCAAGTGGGGAGCCTGTGTGGGATGTGGTAGCAAGTTGGTTAAGGTCCCATAAAACCATTCCCTCACTTAAACTTAATACACCACGTATTATCGGCATGGAAGCCAATCCAGGCAAAGTAGGTTAATCGTAGCTTTGAATTTTAACTCAAATAAAGTCGGGAACGTGTTTTGAAAAAATTATACCAAGGATTTATGGCTGTAGTAATGTTGATGGCTATTAATGGGGCAACCCTTGCTGCAGACGCCAGTTATACCATTCAGCTTATGACTCCCGAAACTGCATTAAAAGCGGCATTGGCTGGCCTAAAAGAATGTAGAGCGTTAGGATACCAAGTTGCAGTCGCCGTAGTTGATAGAACAGGACAAACGCAAGTTGTTCTACGTGATAGATTTGCTGGTATGCACACTATTGAAGCCGCAACCAACAAAGCATGGACAGCAGTTAGTTTTAAGACTAACACAAGTCAGTTTGCAGAAAACACTCAAAGTGGAAAAGAGTCTAGTGGTATACGAAATATTCCAAAAGTGTTGGCTATTGGTGGCGGCATGATGATTGATGTTGGCGGGATTTTATTTGGGGCTATAGGCGTTTCAGGCGCACCAAATGGAACTACAGATGATAAATGTGCTAAAGCTGCTATAGCTTCAATTATAGAAGATCTAGAGCTGTAACAAAAAATGAACAATAATCTAACTAAAATATCTTACTAATTATAAATTTTTGTTAAATAGATGCCCAGTCTTTACAAAGATCATTGTTTCCACTTTAACAAATGGATCGTGTTGGCTCATATGAGGATTGCGTAGCCATGTGCCAGCTGGGTAACTCCCATGCTCATCGTTAAGCTCACCTGAAATAACGTAGATTTCTTCTCCTCCAAAATGTGTGTGTGGTTGGAAGTGCTCCCTAGCAGGCCATTTAACTAAAGCTACGTGCTCACCTTTAAACTCATGTAAAGGCATAACTTGCAAATGGCCTTGGCCTGCCATCCAAGGATGCTGTGAAGTATCAATACACACTTGTGCAGTATCACTGGGTAAAAATTGATTTAATTTTACAAAAAGTATACAGCCTTCTTTGCTAAAAGGTGTATGTCTAGATCCAGGTGAGTTTCGAATATAGCAGCCTTTTTTATAGTCACCATATTCGTCAGAGAAAGTGCCTTCTAAAACTAGAATTTCTTCACCATTCGGGTGACCATGAGGCTCGAATGATGTGCCTGGGTTGTAGCGGACAATACTTGTAGCATGCCCTTTTTCGGCCGACTCTCGCTCTAGTTTTTTTCTCCAAACACCACGTTTTGGAGTGATAACCCAACTACATTCATTAGTGTTGATAGTTACTCTTTGATCAAAGTCCATATTAATCATAATTCATAAGCATTTACGGCCAAAAGTATTGAACAGAAATTAAATCATATTTAACTACTAATTAACTTTTACACCTACCGTAGTTCTACGTATGGCCGCATAAGTATCTTGGTGTGCATAATGGAAGCAAGAAAAAAATAGCTTCTAAATTTGTTCTTAGGAAAGAACTTTTTATCGAAAACTGAATGAGATTATAAAAAAGACATTTAACTCAACTTTAATTTAAATTGCGGTTCAAATTGCCCAATGTAAGACTTCTACCCAGTAAATCCCCGTAATTATCTGTAATTGTCCGTAATTCTACGGATAGTAATTCCCATACCAAAGCTTAAAGTATGCCTATAGAGTTGAGTAGCAATCCCGCTACTAAATACTACTTAAAAAAGGAAAAACGACCTATGTTTACACCCTTAATTAGCGGTAATAAATTAAGGACATCAATGTTGGTTGCATTGAGTCTTGTTAGTTCAATTGCAATTGCACAAGATGCCACCTCAGACCCAGCACTTGCAATATCTGCAAAAAGTAAAGATCTTAAATGGGCAGATTGCCCAGACTTTTTACCAAAAGGATGCAAGCTTACAGTTCTTCATGGCGATCCAGCAAAGCCAAATGTAGATGTTTTTTTCAAACTACCTGGAAAGTCTATCCTACCTCTTCACTGGCATACATCAGCTGAACGTATGACATTGGTTTCTGGCAGACTAAACATCACATACAACGGCCAGAAAGAAGCAATCGTTAGAGCTGGTGACTATATGTATGGACCTCCAAAATTAGCACATAAGGGTTACTGTGCTAGCAAAGAGCCCTGCATTCTATTTATTGCATTTGAATCACCTCTAGATGCAGTGCCTGGGGAAGTTCCAGGAATGTAAAAGCAATGACAGTGTGAATGAACTAAGTTATTCATCCTGTCATTAATAGTCGACCTTAAACAGTTCTTTATCAATTAAGAACTGAAGATTATTTTAAAAATAATCAATTGCTTAAGAACTGTTTAAGGTCGGCTAAATAATCATTGAAATTAATATTTATAATTTTGGGAGAAGGAAAATGAAAAACAAAATTTTGGTTATAGCAATAACAGCTTTATTTATTCCAGTAGCACATGCAACTACTTATGGAACAGATGTAAACAACACTGCACTGCCTGCGACAGGTGGTATGGCTGGCGCAAGTATTGCGCGTACAGTTGAGGGTGCAGCTGCCGTATTCGGTAACCCAGCTAACTTAACGCAATATCGCGAAGGCACAACATTTTCATTTGGAGCAACATTTTTAGATCCGAAAATTAAAGTTGAACATGATGGGTCAACTACGGGAACTGCTTGGTCAGGAGAGTCAAATGCAACTAAGTATTTGATTCCAACGATTGCTGTTACGCAAGGCCTAGGCGGACTAGGTTTAGATAACTTAGTGCTAGGTTTGGGTTTATCTGCAACTGGTGCGGGTTCAGATTTTAGAGATATACCTGGTAGCTTGGGCCCTAACGGTGAGGTTATTATCTTTATGGCAAACGTCGGTGCTGGTTATAAGTTAACTGATAACCTATCACTCGGCGCGATGGCAACCATTGGTAATGGTTACGCTCAAGCCAGCTTGAACTCTGACAGCTCATCTGCCCATAACTTTGGTATTAGAGGAACACTAGGAGCTACCTATGATATGGGTGCGACCAGTGTTGGTGGTTACTATAGAAGCCCGTTGAAAATAACTTATGAACAATACATTAGTAATGGCGGTGTGCCAATTGCGCCAGGTAAAGGCACTTTCTGGTCAGATGCATGGCAACAGCCACAAGAGTTTGCGATTGGTGTTGCCAATAATAGCTTGATGGGCGGTAATCTACAAATAAATGCAGACATTATCTATAAAGATTATTCTGGGGCTAGTTTTTATAAGGATTTCTTTAGAGATCAAACAGTATTTGCACTTGGTGGTCAACTGACAACTGGTAAAGCACAATGGCGTTTAGGCTATAGCCATGCTAGAGATCCAATTAAAAGGAACTTAAATCCAGGGCTAATCGGCATTGGTAATAACTTCACTATTGGTGCGCCTGGCGGCGGTCAAATCCCAGTAACTGGTGCAGTTGTTGAGTATTTCCAAGCAACCAATGCAGCCGCTATATGGGAAGACAGCTTTTCTGCAGGCTTTGGCTATCAACTACTCCCTATGTTAAGAGTAGATGCGCATGGTGCCTTTGCACCATCAGAGACGCAGAACATCGGACCTGCTAATAAAGTTAAAGCAAGTAATTGGCAAGCAGGCTTAGGTTTTACTTGGGCCTTCAAATAATTTCAATGACTTCATTAAAAAGCTAGTAAAAGGAGAAAAGCATGGTTGATCTTACAGTTCAACATCTTATTACATTAGCTAAGAGTGAAATTGAAGAGTGTGATTTGTCTATGGTAGAAAAAGCAATACAAGATGGATCACACTTAATAGTAGATGTCAGAGAGCTGGGGGAGTTTTCCATTGGACATATCATGAGCGCGATTAATGTTCCAAGAGGAGTGCTTGAGTTTAGAATTGACCCTAGTTACCCAGGGTCAATTCCGAGTTTATCTGATAAAGCTACAAAGATAATTCTCTATTGCCGATCTGGTGGTAGAAGCGCATTAGCTGCTCAATCTTTAGGCCAACTAGGATATACAGCAGTGGTTTCTATGGCAGGGGGATTCATGGCATGGGAAGAAGCTAAATTACCAGTTATCAATGACTAAAGAAATACGAAAAGTACTTAGGTGGTTTAGTGAAAATATAGATAGTAAATAGGACTTTTTAAGTTTTGAAATAGTACAACTTATTGTAGTTAATTTAATTTTAGTGAGGAGATTTTGGCATGAAAATAAAAGCGAGTACTTTAGCAATAAAGAAAATTACACAATTAGCAGCATTAGGATTAACTTTAGGTATGCTAGCGCCGATTGGTAGTACGTATGCAGATGAGACTAGCTGCTCACCTTTCACCCCCTTAGTTAAAGGGCAAGAAGACTTTGTTTATGTCTGGACGCTTGGTGTAAAAGGCTTGGGCGACGGGTCTGACAAACTAGTAACAGTTGATGTAAACCCAAGCTCACCAAAATATGGCAAAGTGATTGCTAAATTATCGGTAGGTGGCCGAGGTGAGGCGCATCATATGGGTTTTACAGATGACCGTAAATCATTATGGGCAGGCGCTTTAGATAGCAACAAGGTATTTATTTTTGATGTTGCGACAAACCCAGCTAAACCAAGACTAGTGAAAACGATTAAAAACATTGTATCTAAAGCTGGCTTGGTAGGGCCGCATACCTTTTATGCTATTCCAGGAAGAATGCTAATAGGTGCACTATCTAATCCTAAGGATCATGGTGGCAAAACCGGCATAGCAACTTATACCAACAAAGGTGATTATGTATCAACGACGATGATGCCCACCACAGATGGCGGAGATGGTTTTGGTTATGATTTAGCAATTAATCCCAATAAAAATGCAATGTTATCAACATCATTTACCGGTTGGAATAACTACATGATGGACTTAGGTAAATTAATTAAAGACCCAGAAGCGATGAAGCAGTTTGGCAACACAACGGTTATGTGGGATTATAAATCGATGAAGCCAACTAAAATTTTCAGCACGCCAGGTGCGCCATTAGAAGCACGTTGGTCTTATAATCCTGGGGATAATTGGGCTGTTACCACTACTGCTTTAACTTCTAATATATTTGTTTACAAACAAGATGAAAAAGGTGAGTGGCAACAACATAAAGTTGGCACTATTGGCGACCCAGCGAAAATTCCACTACCAGTAGATATAGCATTGGCTTCTAATGGCAAGAGTTTATGGATTAATACGTTCATGGATGGTACGACGCGTTTGTGGGATATGACAGACCCACTAAACCCAAAAGAAACCTATACCAAGAAAATTGGTAATCAAGTCAATATGGTATCTCCAAGCTTTGATGGTAAGCGTGTTTACTACACGACATCATTAGTTTCAAACTGGGATATGAAAGGCGAAGCTAACGATCAATTCTTGAAGTCATATAATTGGGATGGCAAAGAGCTTAAGTTAGCATTTGAGATTGATTTCAATAAAGAAAAGCTAGGTAGAGCGCATCAAATGAAGTTTCAAGCACGCGACTTAAAAACACTTCAGACATTGCAAGCTTCAATCCAGCCAAAGGAGATGTTTGCTCTAAAGTAAGTCTAATTACTGAATAAAAGTTCTCCCCAAAAATGTAATTTAATGAACTCGAAGTCATATGATAAGTTTGAAACCAATACGAACAAGAGTTATAGTTGCAATTACATTTTTCTTATCTACTTGGCTTTTTGTATGGAGTGCTAAAAGCATTCCACCAAAAAGTCAGGTAGAATCTTTTTCACAAACTTCAAGTGTAAGGGATTTCAATAAAATCTCAGCTTTACCAGAGCCTGGTACTTATACATTGCAAAAAATATTTCCCGTACCCGCGCTAAGCGTTCTTGATACAAAAGGTCGTTTGCAGCCTATAAGCAAATATACAAAAGGTAAAGTCACATTGCTAACATTTTTTTATGAACGTTGTTCTGATCTAAATGGGTGTCCATATGCAATGGGTGTTTTTCATAGCGTTAAAAGTAAATTAGAAAGAAATGAAAAGTTTCGGGATTCAATTCGATTTGTGCATATTAGTTTTGATCCAATACGAGATACACCAATGATGATGGCCGGTTTAGAAAAGAGATCTTCAGGCTCACAAACAAATAAGAATAGAATAGAATGGGATTTTTTAACTACCGCAACAGTTAATGATTTGCTGCCAGTGGTCGATGCTTTTGGTCAAAATGTAGATATCAATATAAATCCAATAACAAATAACAAAGAACTTAGTTACTCCCATGTATTAAAAGTATTTTTAATTGATAAAGAAGGTTATGTTCGAGAGATATATTCCACCTCATATCTAAGTGTAAATATGCTGCTTAACGATATAGAAACGCTTGATTTAGCAAATTAGAATTAGTTGTAAAATAATTATGATGAATAATAGAAAACATAAACATCTATTAGTCGATATGCTCGTTGCTTGTGGCTTATTACTTAGCATTGGTTGCAGTAAGTCTTTGGATACTTCAGATTTGGGTTTTTCAAAGAGAGATCAACTTGGATTGCCTGATATGCAATACCCAGTAGACAATTATCCTACAAAAGAAAAAATAGCGTTAGGACGAAAACTTTTCATGGATCGCAGGTTGTCACACAACAATACGATATCTTGTGCCATGTGCCATGTGCCAGAACAAGGCTTTACCACAAACGAACTTGCGACTGCAGTAGGCATTGAAGGAAGGTCTCACCGCAGAAATTCACCTACGATTTACAACGTAGGTTATTACACAAGGTTATTTCACGATGGACGCGAGTTTTCATTAGAGAACCAAGTAATAGGGCCAATGGTAGCTTTTAACGAGATGGGCAATCCGTCTATTGGACATGTAGTAGAAAAAATTCGTAGTATTAAAGATTATGCTGGCCTATTTGAAGAAGCCTTTGGAGGCGAAGTGACTCTTGAAAGATTAAGTCAGGCAATTGCATCCTATGAGCGCACTTTTGTGTCTGGCAACTCTAGGTTTGATCAATGGCGTTACGGTGGTAATTCAAAAGCATTAAATAACGAAGAGGTTACGGGCTTCAATATTTTTACTGGGAAAGGAAACTGTATCGCATGCCACAGTATCAACAATAAAGCAGCTATATTCACTGATCAAAGTTTTCATAACACAGGTATAGGTTGGGCACGTAATAACAAAGTATTTAATAAAGTGTATGAAAGTAAAACATTTCCAGTAACGTTAGCGCCAGGAGTCATTGTTCAGGTAGCAAATGATCAAGTTGATAGTGCAAGTGAAGTGCCGGAAAATGATGTTGGAAGGTTCGAAATTACCGAGGATCCAAAAGATAGATGGGGCTATAAAACACCAAGTCTCAGAAATGTCCAGTTAACTGCACCATACATGCATGATGGTTCTATTAGTAGTTTAGAGGAAGTAGTAAACTTCTATGATAAAGGCGGGGATGACAACCCATTAAAAGACTCGTTACTGCGACCTTTAGGCCTTAGCGAGGTTGAAAAAAGTGCGCTGGTTTCATTTTTAAAGGCACTTACAGGATCAAATGCAAAACAACTTGCAAATGATGCGCGTAGCGCATTTTTTGAAGTGGAAGTGCCCTAGAGTTAGCTATAGTAATTTATAACACTTAATTTTTTAAAAAATTTATGAAGACTCACGAAAGTAGATGCTAAGCTTGGAATTAATTATTTTAGTATCAAGGTGCACATCTGCAAATGGAGATAATTAAAGCTTTACCAAAAGGTATTCGCGCTAATTTAGCTCAATTTTTACATCAATTATTACAAGTAATGTTCGTTGGGCTTACTTTAGGGACAATGCGAACAGTTATACCCGCGTTAGCTTCTACTGAGTTTGGCTTACCTAAAAACTCATACATACTTTTAACTACGTTTGTCGTAGCCTTTGGCTTAGTCAAAGCAGTGCTAAACTTCATCTCTGGTAGATTATCTGAAAAAATTGGACGAAAAAAAGTTCTTATAATTGGTTGGCTATTTGCCATCCCAATTCCATTGCTAGTATTTTTTGGACACTCATGGAACTACATTGTTTTTGCTACCGTACTATTAGGTATTAACCAAGGTTTTTGTTGGTCAATGACTCAAACCTCTAAACTTGATTTCATTCATCAAAATGAGCGAGGGTTGGCAATTGGGATGAATGAAGCGGCAGGCTATTTTGGACTTGCTATGGCTGGCATTATTACAGCATATCTCGCAACTATAATAGGGCCAAGATTAAGTTTATTAATTTTTGGTATGGCTACTATCTTGATTGCAATTTGTTTGTCATGGATTTTCGTAAAAGATACGTTGTCGTGGACACGTGAGGTTAGTTCCACCATAGAACCATTGAGCAATGATGTAATTGTTAATAAATATCAACTAACTACTTTACAAATTTTTATGCGCATGTCGTGGCAGGATAAAAGATTAATGGCTATTTGCCAAGCAGGCTTAGTCGAAAAATTTGTGGATGCATTGATATGGATTTTCTATCCAGTTTTGATGATTAGGCTTGGTATGAGCTTGCAAAGTATAGGGTGGGTGGTTGGTGTATATGGATTTGTTTGGGGATTGTCACAGCCGTTTACTGGTAGGTTATCTGACCATATAGGTCGTCACAACTTAAGCGTGTGGGGCATGTGGCTATGTGGCTTAGGGGTTCTTATGATGTTGTTTAAAAGTAATGCGACTTGGTATTTGATTTCAGCAGCCGTTTCTGGTTTTGGTATGGCAATGCTTTACCCTAATCTTTCAGCTGCAGTTGCAGATGTAGCACATCAAAGTTGGCGCGGTTCAGCTATTGGAATATATCGTTTTTGGCGCGATTTAGGCTATGCGATTGGAGCATTAGGTATTGGAATTGCAGCTGATGTAAGTGATTCAATAGAAATAGCATTTTGGTTTGTGGCTGTTTCTATGTTTATCTCAGGTGCTATCCTATGGTATTGGGGTGAAGAAACTTTACATGTCAATCAACAGGCGTGAAAACTTTTTCTGGCTTGATTAACCTTTATATGTTGATCAATTGTAAGGGCTCAAACTGGCTAACGACTAAGGAATGCTGACACTAATTATAAAGGTAAATATGAAGAAATTATTTAGATTGTTTTTATTCACAACTGGTATGGTTTTAACCAGCGCTATATTTTCTACTTCTGTGTTTGCAGCCCCATCAAACTATACGGAAGTAGAATTTAATCAACTGCAAAAAGAAGGTAAATCCATTCTAGTTGTGGTTCATGCTCCATGGTGTCCAACCTGTCGCGCCCAAGCGCCCATAATAAATGAATTATTAAGTGAAAATGAATTTAAAGAAATTAATGCATTGCGTGTAGATTTTGATAGCCAAAAGGATATTTTAAAAAAACTTAATGTGAGCAAACAAAGTACCCTGATTCTATTTAAAGGTGGTAAAGAAGTAGCGCGCAGCACTGGAGATACGTCACTATGGAATGTAGAAAAGCTTTTAAAAAAGTTACCCAAATCATAGAAAAGGTAGCGAATATATGTTTGTGACATTGGGCGTCTACGGACTAAGCTTTCTAGCAGGCTTGCTCTCCATATTATCTCCATGTGTGTTGCCACTGGTGCCAATTATAGTGGGAACTGCACTTAATACACATCGATACGGCCCTTTTGCATTGGCGTTAGGATTGGCGATATCATTTACCGTAGTAGGTGTGTTTATTGCTACGATTGGTGCATCCATTGGCATAGATCAAGAGCTGTTTAGAGTCATTGCAGCTACCCTTCTGATTGCTTTTGGTATTGTATTGCTCTCTAGTACACTGCAAGTAAAGTTTGCTAGTGCTACTGCTGGTATTGGAGGTGCTGGAAATAATTTATTAAGTAAAATTTCGACAGATTCACTATCTGGCCAGTTTGTATTAGGGTTGTTATTAGGTGTGGTGTGGAGCCCATGTGTAGGGCCAGTGTTAGGTGCAACCATCACACTTGCAAGTCAAGGTACAAACCTAGGACATGTTACTTTAGTTATGGCGCTGTTTGGATTAGGTGCAGGATTGCCTCTGATTTTATTAGGCTTACTTTCACGGCAAGCCATGATTCGCGTCAGAAGTAAACTTTTCACTGCTGGCAAAGTCGGTAAACGTATACTTGGCGCCATTCTATTGTTTGTTGGCCTACTTATTATTTTTGGCTTAGATAAAAAATTTGAAACTTTAATTGTCACATCATCGCCAGATTGGCTAATTTCACTAACTACACGATACTAACCAGTATTTTAATATTAGTAAGGATAGTCTTAGAAATACTATTATTTGCGAATCCAATAAAGAGGTAAAAGGACAGTTTAGTTGTCGAACTTGTGATGAATCATTACCTAGATAACTAAATATTCACAAAGCAAACGATGCTAAGTATTCCAATGATATTACCTGAATGTACTAACTACTCTTAACGTTAGGCACTAGAAAACAGACTCACACAGGAAAGTGAATTAAAATCCTGTACGACTGCTTTGGGCCGATTTAAGCCTGCTGGCTATCTATAATTAGTAAATCGTCAATGTCTGCTTCAACAAATTTATCGCGAGTGAAATTCTCTAGACTGGGGAAAACGTATGCCATTTTGTTTTATTGGTTGAGTTTAGTCGTGTATAATTAGCATTAAGCTGTCAAATGAAATTGATTAAAAAAATAGTCAACATTCGTTATGATGGTATTTTTGTTGGTATTAAACTTTTTTAACAATATTATTTATTAATTAAAACAATATTATATCTTGTTAATTAGGATTAGGTACTGTACCAAACAAGTAAAAAGCCACATCTGCAAAGGTGTGGCTTTTTTTGTCGTTATACTTGGTATATTCTGTAGGTAGGTAAATTATAAAAAAGACGCAAAATCAAATTTAATCGTGGTCTGTCACCTATTATTATTTGTATTATTATTTTGGTTTTGTTGGTCAGGTATTCCCGCTATCTGGCGGTTGGGTAGCATCTAGCCATCATCACTAGATTAGGAGTCTAGTTGGGCAGGTGGGTTCCAAATAGATCATTTAGAATAGCTTCCGCTTTGTCGAGGATAAACTGCCTGAATGCTTCAGTTGCTTGTGTAACTTGATGGTTGTTAGGTATGACGATATGCCAGGTACGCATGACGGGCGTGTCTTGAATATCTAACACCACAATTTGTTTGCTGGCTATTTCATTTCCTACCGTATGCAGTGAAACAAAAGAAACCCCCAAATCAGCCATTACTGCTTGTTTGATAGTTTCGTTTCCCGACATTTCCATGCTCATCTTTAATGAAAGGCGCTGTTCGGCAATATATTTTTCCATAATATACCTAGTACCAGAACCTTCTTCTCTAGAAATCATATCAACCTCGTTTAGCACTTCGGCAGCTAAGTTAGATTTGCCTGCTAAACCATGCGCTGGGCTTGCAATAAATCCGTGCGGATGGCTGGCAAAAGGGTCAGCCTGGGCGTTAATATTTTTTGGAGGCTTACCCATAATTGCAATATCAATACTGCCATCACACAATAACTCAATCAGCTCTTGCCGATTTTTGACAATCACTTTCATTTCTACATTGGGAAAATCTTTTTTAAACTCTACTAGCAGTGCAGGTAAAAAATATCGGGTTGTACTCACAAGGCCAATTTTAAGAATACCCATTTGCGTGCCACGCAGATTGTCCATTGCGATTTTGGCATCATTTAAGGTGGCTATCATTCTGTTTGCGTAGGTTAAAAAATGTTCACCTGCTGAAGTCAGGGCAATTTTTTTACTGTCTCGATTGAATAGGCTAATGCCGATGTCGCCTTCCATTTCTTTAATTTGTAAAGAAACAGCAGAGCCCGTGATGTGAAGTTCCTCCGCTGCTTGAGAGAAGCTTTGGTGTTTTGCTGCGCTTATGAAAATTCTAATTTGACGTAGAGTGAGGTTTCGCATCGATTGTTTGTCGCATAAGTAAAACTCAAGTGTTGCGGAAGAATAAGTCAATTTACTAAATTTTGCATCCATTTTATATTACACACCGCTAAATTAAATCTAGATTGTTTAGTTAGTTTACGAAGTTAAATATCAAGAAAGAAGCGTAATTTTATGGAATCTTTGATTAAAGCTAATAGTGAGAACAGAGTCACACTGGCACAATGTTTAGCAGCTGCTTCGAACTATTTATCATACGCTAAGTCGCTTAGTAGCTTGATTGCAGACTGCACAAGATAGTGTCTCGTCACTGACATGCCAGCCTTTAGTCACTTAGCATAAATTCAATTAAAGGAAAAAATATGGCACTTATTTCATTAAGACAATTGTTAGATCATGCAGCCGAACATAGTTATGGCTTGCCAGCATTTAATATCAATAATATGGAGCAGATACATGCCATTTTACAAGCAGCAGATGAAGTGGATAGTCCAGTCATTTTGCAAGCTTCCGCAGGCGCCAGAAAATATGCAGGCGAGCCATTTTTGCGCAAAATGATTGAAGCGGCGATTGAGCAATATCCGCACCTGCCTATTTGTATGCACCAAGACCATGGCGCATCGCCAGCCGTTTGCCAAACCGCCATTCGTAGTGGATTTTCCAGCGTGATGATGGATGGGTCATTGCAAAGTGACGCAAAAACGCCTTCCAGCACTGAATACAATATTGATGTCACAAGTCGCGTTGTGGAGATGGCGCATGCGGTGGGCGTATCTGTAGAAGGCGAATTGGGTTGTTTAGGCTCATTAGCAACTGGCCTAGCAGGCGATGAAGATGGCAGTGGTGCAGAAGGTATTTTAGTTGAATCACAATTACTCACAGACCCAGATGAGGCTGCTGAATTTGTTAAAGCGACACAAGTTGATGCGCTAGCCATTGCCATCGGCACAAGTCACGGCGCGTATAAGTTTAGCCGCCCGCCAACAGGTGACACCTTGGCGATAGATAGAGTTAAAGCCATTCACCAGCGTATTCCCAATACGCATTTAGTTATGCACGGATCGTCGAGTGTGTCGCAGGAATCGCTGGAAACAATTCGCCAGTACGGTGGAAAAATTAAAGAAACCTATGGTGTGCCGATTTCCGAAATCGTAGAAGGCATTAAAAATGGCGTGCGCAAAGTGAATATCGATACGGATATTCGCTTAGCCATGACCGCAGCCCTACGTAAAAAAATGGCAGAAAACCCAGAAGAATTTGATCCACGTGTTTTATTTAAGGCAGCAATCATAGAGGCGAAAAAAGTATGTAAAGACCGCTTTGAGGCGTTTGGCAGTGCAGGCCACGCCAGTCAAATAAAAGTGATTGCGATGAATGCTATGGCGGCAAGATATGATAAATACGAGCTCAGTGCGGTTGTAAGGTGAAGGTAAAATTATGCGGCGCAAATTAGTCGTTGGGAATTGGAAAATGAATGGGAGTATCGTTAAAAATTCGATGCTTATTAGCCAATTAATAGGAAAACTTAGAAGCTTTGACTCTGCGGATTTTGCAGTATGTCTGCCTTATGTTTATTTATTTCAGGCGCAGCATTTGCTAACTAGTAGCAATATAGCTTGGGGCTCGCAAAACATCAGTCAGTTTGAATCAGGGGCTTACACCTCATCCATCTCGGCAGCAATGCTACAAGACTTTAATTGTAAATATGCCATTATTGGCCACTCAGAACGACGCACGATTAGCCACGAAAGTAATGAAAAAGCCGCTGTCAGAGTGACGCGTGCAGTCAACGCGGGCATTACCCCGATTTATTGTGTCGGCGAAACCTTAAGTGAGCGCGAGTCGGGCATTGCAAAAAAAATAGTAGAGGCGCAAATACTCGCCATTTGCAATTTAGACCATGCTACTTTTGAACGTGTAAAAAAAGTAGATATGGTAATTGCCTATGAGCCAGTTTGGGCGATAGGCACTGGGCAAGCCGCAACACCAGATGAAGCGCAAGAGATGCACCACTTTATTAGAGTTTTAATCGCGTTAAGAGACGAAGAGTTTGCAAATAAAATCAGAATTATTTACGGTGGCAGCCTAACCCCCAAAAACGTCTGCAACCTCTTAACCATGCCAGACATTGATGGCAGCCTAGTTGGAAGAAGCGCTTTAGTTGCAGAGGATTTTAGCCAAATATGTGCAATTGCTTGTGATACCAGCTTATGTTTAATTTGAAACGTAACGCTCTCTAACGCAATACTGGTGCCATATAACTCACAAAAAAGAGGAAAGCTTAATGAAACAAAACATCAACAAAAACTCATCGGACAGAGAGAAATTTACCAACGCGAATTTGGCCAATAGTGTTCAAGAAAAAAGCTTGCCGCCAGATGACATGGCTCAAAAAAATAAAGAGTTACAACATGAGCGGACACGATATTTAAATCGTATGCTAGAGGCTTGTTGTGATTGTGTTTAGATAAAATGATTTACGCCCTATGCTCGAGTTGCACAATTGTTACCACATCAAATTTACTGAATATTGAGACAAATTGCAACTCATTAACTAGACTATGAATCGGAGTCCAAAATGAACGCATCAGATTTGTTTGTTAAAGCGCTAGAAAACGAGGGCGTAGAAAGAATTTATGGTGTTCCTGGCGAGGAGAATCTGGCCTTTTTAGAAGCAATGCGCAAATCCAACATCAAACTTATTCTCACTCGCCATGAGCAGGGAGCTGCTTTTATGGCAGCTACGTATGGGAGGTTAACGGGCAAGCCAGGTGTATGTCTTTCAACCTTGGGGCCTGGAGCTACCAATCTTGTGACAGGAGCAGCGTACGCACAATTAGGCGGTTTTCCGCTGATTATGATTACTGGACAAAAGCCCATTAAGCACAGTAAACAGGGCTTATTTCAAATTATTGATGTTGTCAGCATGATGAAGCCCATTACTAAGTACGCCAAGCAGATTGTCAATGTGGATATGATTCCATCTATGGTACGTGAGGCTTTTCGACTCGCGATTGAAGAGCGCCCAGGAGCCGCATTATTAGAGCTACCTGAAGATATTGCAGAAGAAGTTGTGGAAGATAAAACAACACCTATTTTTGCTATTAGCAAACATCGATATCCACATGCAGATCGTGAAATTTTAGAAATAGCCTCAGCTATGATTCAAGAAGCAAAGCATCCACTATTGATGGTAGGTGCTGGAGCCAATCGCGCTCGTATCCGGGATGCATTATCTGATTTTGTAAAACGTACCGACATCCCTTATGCAACAACACAAATGGGAAAGGGTGTGATTCATGGCTGTAGAGATAAATACCTAGGTACCGCTGCATTATCAAGTGGTGATTACGTTCATTGCGCGATAGATTTTGCAGATTTGATAATTAATGTTGGTCATGATGTCGTCGAAAAACCACCATTTTTTATGGTACATGGTGGCGCTAAAGTTATTCATGTCAATTTCAAGTCAGCGCAAGTGGATAATGTATATTTTCCACAATTAGAAGTGGTCGGCGACATCGCTACATCAGTGCAACGTATCGCTAATCGCGTAGGAAAAACTAAGAGTCACGATTTTTCTTACTTTATGAAAGTGCGTGAACATGTATTACAACACATTGAAGAAGGTAAAGACGATTCCAGTTTTCCGATGAAGCCACAGCGTTTTGTTGCAGATGTTCGTAAAGCTATGCCCGAAGACGGCATCATCGCGCTAGATAATGGAGTGTATAAAGTTTGGTTTGCACGTAATTATCGAACTTGGCGCCCCAATACAGTCTTGTTGGATAATGCGTTAGCAACCATGGGTGCTGGCTTACCATCAGCAATGGAGGCTGCACGGTTGTATCCAGAGCGCAAAGTGATGGCGGTTTGTGGAGACGGTGGCTTTATGATGAATAGCCAAGAGATGGAAACCGCAGTACGCCTAAAACTTAACCTAGTAGTTTTAATTCTTAACGATAACTCATTTGGGATGATACGGTGGAAACAATATGCAATGGGTTTACAAGATTACGGGCTCCAATTTAATAACCCTGATTTTGTAATGTATGCCAATAGTTATGGTGCGACTGGACATCGGGTTGAGAGCGCTGAAAGCTTTGTGCCACTGATTAACCAATGTTTTGAAGAAGGTGGTGTTCATCTGATTGAATTACCTGTGGACTATTCTGAAAATAATAAAGTGCTTATCGATGAGCTTAAAGCAAGAGTATGCGTCATATGATCAGAGAAATCTTTGATAAATCCACCCGATAAATGTTGGGTTCGATAATGCCTAGTGTGATGTGGGCATGGGCTGGCTGGGCGGCGTTTGTGTGGTGAGTTGGTGTTTACTAGCCTCGCGCTTTTGCTTAGGCTGTGCAGTAAGACTTAGCGAGGGGATATTATTAAACGAGTGGAGCCTATTCTTTCGGGTAACCGTTTTTTTGTGATTGATTTATAGTTCTCACTTCCCGTTAGCTGACGTTATAAAGTCGGGACTTTCGACCCTTTGCAGTCAAATGTTCGAGCCTTGAATGCTTCCGCAAATCAAGTTCGAACTAATTGCTGTAAATGGCTGCCACAGGCAGCCCGCTGGAACAAAGGGTTGGTCGCCATCGTTCAATTGCTCAGAAAGCGCTCTTTATTACGCCACCATCGACGCGTAGTGCTGCCCCGGTCGTTGCCGACGCTAGTGGGCTGGCGATGTAGGTCACCAGAGAAGCGACTTCGTCCAGCGAGGCGAACCGCTTGATGAGCGAGGTTGGGCGAACCTTGTCAAAGAATTCCTTCTCGAATTCACTGAAAGATTTTCCATCTGCCTTTGCAAGCGCGTTAACGAAATCACCAACACCGCGTGAGTTGGTCGGGCCTGGGAGAATGCTGTTGACCGTGATACCTGTTCCAGCGACCGATTCGGCCAAGCCGCGTGAGACGGCGAGTTGAGCAGTCTTGGTCATACCATAGTGAATCATCTCCGAAGGAATCTGCACCGCGCTCTCACTGGAAATAAAGATAATTCGTCCCCAGTTAGCACGCCTCATAGCAGGCAGGCAGAGACGAGCTAGGCGTACCCCACTCAACACATTGACATCGAAGAATCGGATCCAGTCGGCATCGGGGATATCTTCGAAAGCCTTTGGTTCGAAGATTCCAAGGTTATTGACGAGAATTTCGATGTTTGGGTGTTGTCGCACCAGTTCCTCGGCGGCGGAGGCAGTGCTGAGATCACCGGCAAATCCTTCCACTTGGCTACCACTAGCAGACTTAATTTTTGATACAGCGGCATCAACCGACGCTTGGAAGCGTCCATTGACAATGACCCGAGCGCCTTCGGTAGCAAGGGAGGCAGCGATGGCGTAGCCTATTCCAGCAGTGCTGCCAGATACCAATGCAAGTTTATTTTTGAGTTTTGTATCCATGAGATTCAACCTTTCAGAGCAGAATTGATAACAATAGTATTTATGGGGCAGAAAGCAAAATTTAATTGTAGTTACGAAGGGTAATGTACGCCAGCTTTTGACCGGTTATTGCTTCACAGTATATTAATTTGGTAGCCGTAAAGCAGATAGTTAATACTAAAAATAAACAGAATTGAATAAATTTTAATTCTGTGATTTTTTGGTCAAATCAATCATAAACTCGGCTCTCTCTTTTTTTAGCTAGCGGTATGGTGATGGTTAAAACGCCTGTTAAAACTAAAATTGTCCCCAAAATTTGTCGCACTGTAATTGCTTCGTTAAGAAATATGGCTGCCATTAAAATAGTTGATACTGGCCCCACGCTGCTAATTAATGAAGCGGTACTACTACCCACTTTTTTAATGCCTGCGTTAAGTAAAATTGCAGGAAGCACCAATGATATTATTGCTAGGCCTAGCCCTAGCGCATAAATACGCAGGGGCAAATTAAGGGATGCTACTGAATGAGTCACAGAAAAATGGAAAATACAAGCGATACATGCGACCAGCATTGAATAGCCAGTAAACCGTTGAGTGCCTATTTTGTGAATGACTTGGCCACTTCCCACAAGGTAGCTGGCGTAGCTCAAAGCACTAAGCAATACAAAACCTGCGCCCAAAAGGGTGTTGCTGGCTTGGCCAAAAGAAATATCATGCATGGCGATTAGCACGATGCCTGACCAACTTAAAAATAAGGCTAGTATTTCCCGTTTCCCAATAGTGTTGCCGGTGTGTAATGCAGTAATTATCACCACAAATGTAGGGTAGAGAAATAAGATGGATCTTTCTAAGCCCGCAGAAATGTATGTTAGCCCAATAAAGTCGAATAAAGATGACAAATACATCCCACTTAAACCTAGGGAAATAATTGAAATCCAGTCGCGCAAGTTTAGCCGTGTATCAGAACGGTTCTGACTAGCGAAAATAGACATCGCTAAAACAAAAGGGGTGGCGATTAACATTCTTAAGGCCAGTAAAGTAATCGCATCTATTGGATAGTAGGCATAGGCTAGTTTAATAAAAATTGCTTTGGCTGAGAATGCGATGGCAGAAATAAAAACGAAAATAGCCCCAATAAATGCGTCATTTTCTGTGGAAACAGCTTTATTTTTTTGCATGCGTTTTCATTTTTTATAAACAACTACAAGATGCGGTGGGGAATTCTTAAAACTTACTAACTCACTATAACTTAGAGGTGATTTTTTTAGCGCGATAATCCATTTGTGCTCGGCTAATGCCTAGCAATGTGGCTGCCTTGCTAATATTGCCTTGTGCGGACTCTAGCGCGGCTTGCATCAGTGCTTTTTCAATCTCATCTAAAGTAGCATCTTGTCTTTGTATAACTTGCGTTGCCCATGCTGAAGTGCTAGATTCGGGCGCTTGCAATTGTGCAGGAGTTGCCGGCTTGATTTCTTTAAAACCTAATTGAGTGGGCGAAGTTTGATTTTCATCTAGACTAAACAAGTGCGTTAGATCAAGTGCGCCGCCTTCTTCAGCTAAGATAATGCCTCGTTCAAGCACGTTTTCTAATTCTCGAATATTGCCAGGCCACGGATGCGTGAGTAATGTTTGCATGGCGCGATTGGTTACACCCGAAATCTGGCGTCCGTGGCGCTCACAGAATTCTTTAAGTAGTTTTTCTAATAATAGTGGAATATCTGCCCGACGCTCACGTAAAGGCGGAATGACGATGGGAAAAACATTTAAGCGGTAATATAAATCTTTACGAAATCGGCCTTGTTCAACTGCATTTTGCAAATTTTCGTTGGTTGCCGCCACTACGCGCACATCCACCTTGCGTGTTTTCGTGCTGCCCAAATGTTCCAACTCGCCAGTTTGCAATACACGCAGTAGCTTGGCTTGTGCAGTTAGGCTTAAAAGAGCAATTTCGTCTAAAAATAAAGTGCCGCCATCTGCTGCTTCAAATTTTCCTTCGCGAGTTTCTGTAGCGCCTGTATAGGCGCCCTTATCTACGCCAAATAACTCAGATTCGAGTAATCCCTCTGGAATTGTTGCGCAATTAAGTTGCACAAACGATTGATTCGCACGTTCGCTTTTTCTGTGAACTTCGCAAGCGAACATGCTTTTACCTACACCGCTTTCCCCTAATAATAGAACTGTCGCACGCGTGCTGGCGACACGATTAATTCGATGGATAACGCCAAAGAAGCCTGCTGAAGCGCCAATTGCGCCAGTTGAGGGATGTTTTGTGGAAACTGCGCCAGTGGCAAGTTTTTTATCTGGTATTTTTAGCGCATTAATACGTTGTATGGGCTGTGCTTGTAAGTATTGTAAATCGAGTTCTGCTTCTGCGTCTTGCCACTCTTCAACTGGCTTGCCCACAATGCGGCAGTGTTGTGCGCCCATGGAGCTACATTCGGTTTCTCTAAATAAAATACGCTTACCCATGAATGCGCTACTGTAACCACTTGCATAGCCTGTTTGCATCCAGCAGGCGGGTTCAGAACCTAAGCCATAAATTGAGACGTGTGACTCGTCTTCTGATGAGTCTCTCCAAATACACTCGCAATAAAAATGTCCAGTTTCGCTGTTCATTTCCATGCGCACTGGCTCTACTTGCACAATCCCCTCTAGCCCATGCAATTGTGGACCCACCATAAATGTATTCATTTGCGTGTCATTCGGACGCACTTTCCGCGCGAGAGCTGCGTCTTTAGAGCCAGCCAAATAGCCCATGCGCGTTAATAGACCGCGCGCGGATTCAACACCTAACGACTCAATTAGCTCTTGGCGCAATGCGCCGAATGCCTCGGTACGCAATAAAATCATGCGGCAGTCATCCAGCCAAATGCGGCCATCGACTGGGCTGAAATGCAAACGGCTCGCTAGGTCTTTAATGTCGGGATATGCAGCATCCGACAATTGGCTGGCAAAGTTTAGCTGCAAGCTT
>JANNFN010000191.1:0-9088 GCA_031379885.1 Methylotenera sp. | reverse complement strand
TATGTTTAAAGGTTTTTTCATCTAAAACGACAATGTTGGCACCACGTCCCTTATGCTCGGTATGGCATTCGGAACAGTTTTTGGCCTCTTTCATTTTTCCATGAAAGCCTCTTTTGTCGACGACATCTTTCTTGATGTCTTTATGGCAATCTTTACATAAAACATTTTGACCTTCTTTATCAAACTTTTTATGGCATTTTTGACAGTTGTCCTCCCATTTCAAATGACCTTGAATCACTTTGCCAGGCATCATTACGCTTTCAAGCGTATCTGCGTTGGCGTTCAGGGACAGAAAGCCAAGCGTCAGGGAGAAAGTTAGAATGAAAAGGTTGAATAGACGTAACATGAATGTTTAGTACATGTGTACCCAAATAACATGAAATATCGCTGTGGCCACCATCATATACATTAAAGGGATGTGCAAAACATGCCAAGCAGAGAAGATTTGTTCAAATTTTTTAAATTGCGCCACCGTTTGAATGCGCACTAAATACTGGCTCACCAATATAGAAGCTTCATCTGCCACCTCACGCATATTTGGCCCTAATTTCAAATGGATATAACGTTTACAACGCCAAGCAAGCAACATGCGGCGTACATCAAAGCTAAGGAAGAACCAAATACCAGCAAAAAAACTACGTTTCTTTTCTAAAGCTTCATGTTCAAATTTTTTAATTTTGGTTTCGACTTTTGGAAAAAAATGCAGTTTCGACTTGATATCGCCCGAGCTAACCGCCAACTCTGCATGCGCCTCACTCAGCGTTGAGCGGCTACCATACAAGCCTTTATGTATGCGGGTATACACAAAGCGACCTATCAAACCACTACCTGCAACTAGCAACATGCAATAAAATGCAATTGAGGCGTTTAATGAGCCAAGCCGAAACGTGGTATGAAATATCACTAAGATTGGTCCTAGCACGCCAAGTGTCATGTGAATACGAAACCAATAACTAAGCTTACCTAGCTTCTGCATGAATGTAAGGTGTTTGCGGGCCGAATAAAGCAACAAGGTAAGCATCATTAAGCCACCTGCCAAGCCTAAGTTATAGCCCAAACCTTCACCGGGCTTGTAGTATTGGCCACGTGCGACTTCCCACCCCAACCACACCAGTGCAACTAATAATATCCAGGCTATTATCTGGCTAAAATAATGTGCAATTTTGCTTAATGGAGAGTTTGGTTCTGAATTTATTATTGCACTCATTGTCCGACAGGTTCCTTAGCTATGAAAAATTGACGTGTGTAATTTTCTCACATATTATGTGCTATTCATATCAATAATATAATATATCGCATAGACTGAAATAATTATTTCATGAATTTAAATTGAATATTAGCTCTCAACAGAGACAAGCATGCAAAAAATAAGCTTACTAATCTACTTAACACCTTTACTCTTGATACTCGGACTTTATATTGTTCGCCAAAGACGTAGTAATAGACGTGGTCGCGAGCGTTTGCGTGAAGCAAAAGAAGCGGGGCTTACTGAGCCAGCTTCAATTCACCCGATTATCGACCCTGGTCGTTGTGTTGGATCTGGAGCCTGCGTCAAAGCATGTCCAGAAAATGCGCTGAGCGTTATTAATGGCAAAGCCGTACTTACAGACCCTGCGCATTGTATAGGCCATGGTGCTTGCTTAGCCGCATGTCCTGTAGATGCGATTGCGCTGGTATTTGGCACTGAAAAACGTGGTATGGATATTCCTTTTGTTAAACCATCTTTCGAAACTAATGTTGAAAATATCTATATTGCTGGCGAGCTTGGTGGCATGGGCTTGATTCGCAAGGCAGCAGAGCAAGGCAAGCAAGCCATAGATTCTATGCTGAAACATAAGAATGGAGGCAATGAATATGATGTAGTGATTATTGGCGCTGGCCCGGCAGGGCTTTCAGCCTCACTCGCTGCTAAAGAACATCACCTTAAATGTATTACAATAGAGCAAGAAGAGTCTCTTGGCGGAGCCATTTACAAATATCCACGCAACAAAGTTGCCATGACTCAGCCAGTAATGCTTCCGCTCATAGGCAGGGTCGAAATGTATGACATCAGCAAAGAAGAGCTACTAGGATTCTGGCTACGCGTGTTGCGCGATCAAGCGCTTAAAGTGAATTTTAACGAACGTATGGAAACGGTCACAAAAACTGCTACTGGTTATGAGGTTAAAACCTCTAAAGCTACTTATCAAACAGCTAATATCTTACTAGCCATTGGCCGCATGGGCACGCCACGCAAACTAGATGTTGCTGGTGAAAATGATTATCCGAAAGTTGTATATCGGCTGACCGACCCAGAACAGTATCGGCAGCAGCACGTTTTAGTTGTGGGCGGTGGAGATAGTGCACTGGAAGCGGCCATCACGATTTCAGACCAGCCTGGCACTACGGTTACGCTTTCATATCGTAGCGAAGCTTTTGGGCGCGTAAAACCTAAAAATCGCGAGCGATTGCAACAAGCCGAAAGTTCCAAACGCCTTACAGTGTTGCTCAAATCAACGATTAGTGAAATCTGTGCGGAAACAGTAAAAATTGAATTAGCAGATAAAAAGGTAGTCGAAATTCCAAACAGTGCGGTGATTATTTGTGCGGGCGGCGTGCTGCCAACACCATTTTTAAAAGAAATTGGCGTAATGGTAGAGACCCATTACGGCAAAGCACCTGTGGTATCACGTCACTCTTTGAGGCTTAGCTAGAAAGTCAATGAATTCATAAATGGAAATTAAACTCGCCAACACCTCTAAAAAGATGCAATTGATTTTGCACGACACTTTACGCAAAGTATTACGGCCTTTGGTGCGTCTAATGTTATCGCAAGGCATTAATTACACAATGATGTTAGAAGATTTAAAACGTGTTTTTGTTAGCGTTGCAGAAGAAGAATTTCAAATCGAAGGTAAAACACAAACTAATAGCCGCATCACTTTATTAACTGGTGTGCACCGTAAAGATGTGCAACGCATTCGTGAGCAGCAAGATGATGAGCATGAACCTCCCTTTTCACTAAGTGCGCAAATTTTTGGCTTATGGTTAGGTAATAGCAAATACTTAGATGAATCAGGTCAGCCCATTGCATTGCCAAGGCTTGCAAGTAAAGGTGCAGTTTCATTTGAATCTTTGGTAGCCAGCGTTAGCAAAGATTTTCGTGCGCGGCCAGTTTTGGATGAATGGCTGAGGTTAGGTTTTGTCGGTATCGATTATAACGATCATGTGCGCCTGAATGTGCAAGCGTTTATTCCAAATCAAGACTTAGAATATAAATTATCCTTTTTAGCGATGAATGTGCACGATCATATGTCTGCAGCCGTGAGTAACTTAAGCAGCAAAAATGAGCCTATGCTTGAGCGTTGTGTGTTCTATGATGGGCTAACTGCGGCAAATGTCGAGATATTACATGACCTTGCTAGACAAAATGGCATGAATACAATTAAAGCCCTTAACCGGAGAGCGGCGGCCCTTAAGGCCGCACAAACTGAACCTGGCAAGGTGGCTCGTAGAGAATCTGATAAAGCCAACCAAAGGATGAATTTTGGTGTGTATTTTTATCATACTGATGATAATCAAGTGAACGATAACCAA
Source organism: Methylotenera sp. (assembly GCA_031379885.1). Taxonomy (GTDB): domain Bacteria; phylum Pseudomonadota; class Gammaproteobacteria; order Burkholderiales; family Methylophilaceae; genus Methylotenera_A. Next base: position 5,512 of record JANNFN010000191.1, on the reverse strand, counting down.
ATTGCATCCGAAAAGGACAAGTAAATAGTGCAACGCTTTTCTCTAGCTTTAGTGACAATCTCACTTATTTTTTTTACTGCGATTACTAACGCTGAAACTAATGTTTGCAATGCCGGTATGGGTGGCACAGGCATTCAGCAAGATGGCATTGGCGGCACGGGCAATCAAGATGAAGGCGTTGGCGGTACAGGCGTTCAAGCAAACTCAGGCGTTGGTGGTACTGGCATTCAATCTAATGCTGGAATCGGTGGAGCTGGCCAGCAAGCACTTGAGGGTATTGGTGGTACAGGTATCGTTGGCATTATTACTGGCTTTGGTAGCATATGTGTTAATGGACTTGAAGTGCACTATGACAATCAAACGACCGTAGATATTGACGGTCAGGCATCCTCAATTGATGCACTGGGTATTGGCCAACTAGTTGCGATTAAATCTAACTACAAAGGCAATTTACTCAAAGCACAGCGAGTGAGCGTTTCACATATTATGGTAGGTAAAATTGAAAAAGTTGATTTAGCCCAAAACTCCATACAGATTATGGGCCGAACAATTAATGTAAGTCGCAATATGATTGGTAGCGCTGACTTAAAAGCAAATCAAGTGGTTAAAGTGAGTGGCTTAGTCACCGAAAATAATCTAGTGCATGCTCTACGCGTTGACCTTGCACCGCCCAACACGCCTTCCTTGATTACTGGTGTTATTGACCAAGCCGGCAAAATCAATGGCGTCTATATTGCGAGCTCTAACCGAATTCAAATGGGCAGCACTGCTCAGGTGAGTGGGCGTTGGGATGGCCGCGCTTTGCAAGCCAGCCAAATTAAAGAAGATGTCATACAACGTGAGCTTAAAGGTGCAGACAGCATAGTTATTCAAGGACTTGCACCAGCGGCTAATGCACACGTATTTAGTGTTCATAATCAAATAATTAGCATTGACGCTAACACTAAAGTAAAAGGGGTGAATTCTGGCAACAATCAAACGATTATTGTACGTGGCAAGTTAGACCACACAGGTAAAATTACTGCGCGGACAATTGAGTACTCTGATGAGAATAAGATTTTAGAGCGCGGCGGCTTTAAGCATCGTCCTAATGCCTCTGGAAAATCTAATTCCGTTGATGGACGCTCTTCTCAAGACAAAAAAGACAATGAGAAAGCGGAAGCTAATGATAGGCCTGAAAAACTAGAATCAGAACGACCAGAAAAAGTCGAACGTCCTGAGAAAGTCGAGCGTCCTGAGAAAGTAGAACGTCCTGAAAAAGTTGAGCGGCCTGAAAGAATAGAAAGACATGATATTGAACTTTAAAATTGCATGCACTAATTTTTTTATACCTTAGCGACGCTCGCTAAATCACGAGGTGGTGCTGATATTCGTCAGCGTCATCTCAAATATCGATTCCGATTTTCGACCTTCTTTGTCACTGTATTGACCATTCTGTGACCAAATACTCAACAACCCAGTCTGCAGGATGCCTAGGTTAATTGAAGTCTTCTCCAGCACAAATTGTTGTCTGCAACCACCAATATTTACTATATATACAAAACATAGTAAAAATCACTTGCAAATCTTAATGAGAATGACTATCATTAGCTTTCATTCAATGAAAGCATTTTTATGAAGCATATTTTCACACTAATTTTACTTCTCTCTTCGCTCACAGCGGTTGCATATGAAGAATACAACATACAAATTATCAACCATCGCTTTGAACCTGCGGAGCTGACAATACCTGCTGGCAAAAAAGTTAAGTTAATTGTTGAAAACAAAGATAGCACACCTGAAGAGTTTGAAAGTCACGAACTTAACCGGGAAAAAGTAATTGCAGGCAATGGCAAAGCAACTATCTATATTGGGCCTCTATCTCCAGGCAAATATCCATTCTTTGGTGAATTTAATGAAGCGACTGCGCAAGGTAACATTGTTGCGAAATAAACCCAATACATATCGCTAAATAATATTGTAGAAAGCACCTATGTTCGGGACTGTCATCATCGTTTTTCGTGAAGTTTTAGAAGCTGCCATTATCATTGGCATCGTGGCGGCAGCCACACGTGACGTGCCTGGGCGTAGCCGCTGGATTGGCGCTGGTTTATTACTTGGATTAATAGGTTCAGCACTAGTGGCTGGCTCTACTAGCCAAATTTCAGAGCTAGCTGATGGCGTTGGTCAAGAACTGTTTAATGCCTTGATTCTTGGTATAGCGGTATTGATGCTTGCTTGGCATAACATTTGGATGGCCTCACACGGGAGGGAGCTTGCCACTAACGCACGTAATGTAGGTAATGCTATTCGCAACGGTACAAGTGAAGCCTCAGTTTTGCTCGCGGTGGTAGGCATTGCCGTATTGCGTGAAGGCTCCGAAACAGTGTTGTTTTTGTACGGTATTGCCACCTCGGATCAGATAGGCGTATCCGCTCTGTTGCTGGGGGGGATGATAGGCATTGTCGCAGGTGTTTCTGTCGGCTATGCCTTATACAAAGGCTTATTGCGCGTTCCAATGCATTTATTCTTTACTGCAACAAGCTTATTAGTGCTGCTTCTGGCTGCTGGCATGGCTTCGCAGGCTGCACGTTATCTAGTACAGGCGGATTTGATACCAGCATTGATATCGCCTTTATGGAATACCTCTGCCATCTTGCCTGAAAAATCAATTACTGGCATGTTGCTTCACGGTTTAATTGGCTATGACGCCAGCCCTTCTGGCATGCAACTTGTGTTTTATATGGTGACATTAGTAAGTATTGCTAGCGCCATGAAATGGATATCTTACCAACCAACTGAAAATAAATTAGAAACCGTATGATGAAAATTACCAATACTTGTAAATTAGCAGTTTTAATAAGCGCTCTCTCAAACATCGCTCAGGCTGGTGTGGCAGATTATATTTACGTGCCTGCAGTGGAATACGGTGAAAAAGAAATTGACTTTAAAACAGGCACAGCAAAGTTACAAAATGGCGACCGCGCACAAGTTTCCAGCTTAGGGTTTGGCTATGGCGTCACCGAATATTGGTTCACAGAGGTTTATTTTAAACACGAGCGCGAAGGCAGCGAAACGTTATCAATCGGCGAATGGGAAAACAAATTTCAGCTTACCGAAACGGGCAAATACCCAGTTGACCTCGGTTTGGTGGTGGAAATTGAGGCGCCCCTCAACAGAAATGAAGCTTACGAATTAAAATTAGCACCACTATTACAAACTGAATTCGGCAAAGTGCAGCTCAATGGTAATGTAATTTTAGAACGCACTTTCGGCCCTGGCGATCACATCACAGAGCTGGGCTATCAATGGCAAGCAAAGTATCGCTGGCATCCTACCCTTGAGTTCGGTCTACAAGGCTTAGGCGAGGTAGGCAAATGGGATAACTGGGATCCATCTGAAGAGCAGAATCATCGCATGGGGCCAGCTGTATTTGGCAAAATTGACTTAGGTACCAAGCAAGCCATTAAATACAATGCTGCATTACTATTTGGCACCAGCGAAGCTGCCGCCAACCATACTTTCAGAATGCAGGTGGAATACGAGTTCTAAAATCACACGAGGCTTAAGCGCATCAAATTATTCGGCAAAACCGACTTAGTCGAATTGTTATCTGCGATATCTGGCACATCAAAAACTGTGGCTAACAATGCCCTCAATATCGTAGTAGATGGCATTTCAAATGCCCTAGCAGATGACAGAGATGTCAATATTACTGGCTTCGGTAAATTTAAAGTAGCGCATCTCGCGGCACGTCAAGGTCGCAACCCGTCCGCATGCGAAGCGCTCACAATCAAAGCGAGCAATCAGGTGAGCTTTTCTGTTGATGCTGGTTTGAAACAGTCTGTGAATCAAAGGGAAAAGCATCGCTTAATAAGAAGTGTAAAACACGCTTAATTTAGCTAGTAAGTTAGGACTTTGGAGTGAATATGTGGCGCATCCGGCCAACTACTAATCAGGAATGAAATGAAAAACGGCTTACATCATGCAACCGCAAGGATTGTCCCCGCAGAATATACCAGCTTAAGCTGGTTATTCATGCGTGAAACCCGCTTAGATATTGGTGGCCCCTCTGTGAGTCGAACACAGTACCAACGGATTATGAGTACAGATTACTCGTAAAACATTGGATTGAAAGCTGAAGATTCTTAAGGGTTTTTGTTTGCATCATTGTACCACTCTCTCAAAACTGAACCTATGCCGAAACTTGATTTCAAAATAGATGCAAATTTCTTTAAAAATGTAAAACGAATCAATTAGTTGGATGACCTAAATCCGATCAAAACCCGAAACTAGTTTGGAAATCTGTATTTTTTAGAAGTCACATATTTGAAGATATGCGACTTCTAGTGATTAAAACGGAATTCCACTTGCCCTTACCCTGCCTATTGCTGACGTAATGCTTGTATGAAATTGGGTCTTTTGGTTTTTTACACTTATGGCGTTTCTGATTACAAAAATGACACGCAGCAACAATGTTACTTTCACCATCTTTGCCACCATCTTGCTTGGCTAATAGATGCTCAGCTGTACATTTAAATAGCGCTGCGCCTTTGGTTGTAATTTTGTATTTCTTTGCAAATGCAGCAGGGTTGTCTAACCACATAGGCAATTCACAATAGATACAACAGCCTTGTTGAAGGTTAAAAGCTTTGATACGGGATTTGATTAAGGTTGTCGGCATAGCGAGCTCCATAAAATTAAGGGAACCCCACCCGCCTTTAAATAGGACTAACTGGGAACCAGTCGACAATATCGTATCTGGCCAAAACAGTACGCAAAGATTGTAAGACGCACTGGTTAAGATAGTATTGAAGCTAACTGAATATTGCAAGCTCTTTATTGCTTATGGAGATAAGATAGTGCGAAGTTGCGATTCAAAAACTATTCCATTAGTGGCAAAAACTCTCCCCAAAAATTGACCCCGCGCCATGCGCAGAATGCAAAGGTCCGTTTTAAATAAAATAAAGTCACCCCGCGACTTTTCTGGGGAGGGTGGGGTGCGAGACCTACCCGACTCGACCCGACGGCGAGCGCAGGCTGAGTTTTTCGGCGGCGGCGATACTCTGCCCATCCCGCGAAATTTTTTTGGGCCATAGGGCACGGCGCGGCGAAATTTTTTCGCGGAAAAAATTAAGCATTTCGCAAAAATAAAATAAGAAGGCGAGCTGGACAATTACGCCCATACTCGCCTATAAACTAACTTACACTACAACAGGTATTTCTTGTTTCATCGCTCCTTTGATAATGTCTGATGCAGTACTTGATGCTGACTGTAATACTTTTGACGAGATTGCTGAATAGCGCATTGTCGTTTTAGGGTCTGAATGCCCAGCCAGCACCTGGATCTCATATAGTGTCCTTCCACTCGAGGCCAAAGCGCCACAGAAGAAGTGCCTCGCGTCGTGGATGCGCATCTCAGGTAGTTGTGCTTTTGTTCTGAGCTTATCCCAAACCTTATGAATACTTACAGAGGGCTTTTTACTTTTAAAGTTAATAAAGAGGTGACTAAATTCACCCTCCGTTTCTAGTT
>JANNFN010000190.1:0-16396 GCA_031379885.1 Methylotenera sp. | reverse complement strand
GCCGCCAGGGATGACACGAATATGCAGCTCTATAAATTCCGCATCGTGCTGCGCGTTGGCGATAGAAAACGCGCGGCGTTTACCATCTTTTAAAATAAACTCAAGGTATTGCCCAGCCAAAAACTGTAAGCGCTCACTACTCGGAAATTGTAAGTGCAGCGCGATTACATCATGCGAAAGCTGTTCTTTTTTGGCCACGCGCGCTGGTAAAATACGCGGCTTAATACCAGTTAATCCGCCCACTTCGCGGCATTCCACCGTAATATCTTCTAACGGGCGAGCACAACATAGCAATGTGTTTCCAGCAGCCAATTCGGCGTCTGTCATCGCGCTATTTTGATAATCGTCATGCATGACTTTGCCCGAAATAAGCTTAGCTTTGCACGACCCGCATGCGCCATTACGGCAACCGTAAGGGATGTGAATATCTGCTTCAATCGCGGCTTGCAGCACAGTTTGACTTGGGCGAACCTCAAAAGTGTGGCCGCTATTTTGGATGGTGACTTGCCTGTCGTTATTAGAAAGTGACATTTTGTTCTCTATTTTTTAACTTGTTTATTTTAGCTTGTATATTTCTTATGGTCGTCTATTTTCTAGGATTTTTATCAAAATCCTCTTTAATTTCAACGTATTCGCCTTCAATCACATCATCGTTGGCAGCTTTTGTATTAGGCTTATAAGAATCTTGATATTGGTTGTTAGTCGCAGAACTCAAGGTTGGCTTACTAATGGGTATTAATAATAAAACTACCGCGATAATATCTGTGATGATTCCTGGAATAATAAGTAGCACGCCTGCTACCATATTACGCGCGCTAGATAGTATCGTTTTAATTGGGTTGCCGCCTGCACCTAGGCTTTGCATCATTTTGGCAGATAATAGTAATTTTTCGCCACGAATAAGTTGTAAGCCTAAGAAACCTATGACGACTAAGTAAAATAGCACCCACCAACCATATTTATGGGCGAGATCTACCAGCAGAAATATCTCGGCAAACGGAAAAGCGAGTAAAATTAAGCCTATTAAAAAACGCATGATTCGAACTTTCTTGAGGTTTTATTCTCTGTAAATTGGGATGTTATCTAGTTTTTACAACTATTTGCCATTAATTATTGATTTTTAATTAAATTTTAAGGCTATATTTAAAGCGAGCTTATGAAACATTGGTTACACGTTATTTTATTCTCTTTATTGACAAGCTTCAGTGTAATTTCGTTGCATGCAGGCGAAACTAGTAGCAGCGCGGGCAAAAATCTATTTGCCAATGACACAAAAGAAGACGAGTTTTTATCGCCAGATGTAGCTTTTAAGCTAAATATTGTACAAAAAGACACCCATCATTTAAACGCAGATTTTAAAATCGAGCCTGGCTATTATCTATATAAAAATCGTATTCAATTTAAAGACAAAAGTGGCCAAATACTAGAGGCCGTAATGCCTGCAGGGGATATTAAAGACGACAAAAATTTTGGTAAACAAGAGGTGTATCACCACGATTTTTCAGTCGATATCCCAATAAAAAATGCAGCAAACCCTTTACAAATAAATGCCCGTTACCAAGGCTGTAGCGAAAAAGGCCTATGTTATGCGCCGCAAACAAAAATGTTTGATATTGCCTTAAATGGTTCTGAAATTACCCCTGCCCTGCAAGCCAATACTGGTGAGGCTTCTGGCGCATCAACAAATGATGACCAAGCAACTACTTTGCTAAAAGGCGGTAAATTGTGGCTGATTGCAGTTGGATTTTTTGGTTTTGGTTTGCTATTGGCGTTAACACCCTGCGTGTTGCCAATGATCCCCATTCTTTCTGGCATTATCGTAGGCGATAAAAAGGCGCATCATCACGCTACAAGCCGATTACACAGCTTTAACCTCTCGCTGGCTTATGTACTTGGCATGGCGCTTAGCTACACTTTGGCTGGTATCGCTGCCGGCTTATCGGGGCAACTTTTAAGCAATGCCCTGCAAAGCCCGTGGATACTAGGTGCTACGGCACTCATTTTTGTCATTCTTTCGTTTTCTATGTTTGGTTTTTACGAGCTTAGATTACCCCACAGTATCGAAAATCGTATGATTAACACCACCAACAAATTGAAAGGCGGACAGTTCATTGGCGTATTTATCATGGGGGTGATTTCTGCGCTCATCGTCAGCCCGTGCGTAGCCGCGCCCTTAGCCGGTGCCCTGCTCTACATTAGCCAAACGCACGATGTCGTACTTGGTGGTGTTGCCTTATTTGCACTTTCACTCGGTATGGGCGTTCCTTTATTGCTAATCGGTGCATCAGCAGGCCATGTACTGCCCAAAGCTGGTGCCTGGATGACCGCAGTACGCAACTTTTTTGGCGTGCTCATGTTGGCAGTAGCTATCTACATCATATCGCCCGCGCTGCCAACCAGCATACAGATGGTACTTTGGGCGGCGTTACTCATTATCCCTGCTATTTATCTGCATGCTTTGGATAACCTGCCTTTAAATAGCGCGACGGGGAGATCCCACCCTTGGATGCGCTTTTGGAAAGGTATTGGCATTATCTTGCTGGTGTTAGGCATTGCATTATTAATTGGTGCAGTTTCTGGGGCTAAATCAGCTCTTCAGCCGCTTGCTGGTTTGCGGGCTGCAAGCACCTCTCACAACGAAGCTACTTTACCCTTTTTACGCATTAAAAATACCGCTGAGCTAGATGCGCAAATCGATGCCGCTAGAGGAAAAATTGTCATGCTCGATTTTTATGCTGATTGGTGTGTATCGTGCAAAGAGATGGAGCAATTTACTTTTAGTGAACCAGATGTGCAAAAATCACTAAAAAACGTAGTGTTGTTACAAGCCAATGTAACAGACAATACTGCTGAAGACTTGGCTTTACTCAAACGCTTTAATTTATTTGGCCCGCCTGGCATTATATTTTTTAATCGGTCGGGGCAAGAAATTAAGCCTTCCAAGATTGTAGGTTACGAAGACGCTGCCAAATTCTTGGTGATTGTTAACCAAGTCAATGCACTCAAAGCGGATGAATGTAACCCGCTTGTTGTTTGTTAGCATAGCAAGCCTTAAGAAAAGAACTCAATAAATGTTAAATAAATTATTATCGCCCATTGGCGCAATTATCTTGATTATTTGTCTTGGTTTTGCTGCGCGTTACTTTTTTTTAAATGGTGGCAATAGCCAAAATGGCAATGGCGAATCAACCAAGGCGCTATTTGCGGCGACTTTCCCAGATGAAAAAGGTCAGCCCCAAGCACTTAAACAATATGCTGGTAAAATTGTAGTGCTTAATTTTTGGGCAACATGGTGCGAGCCATGCCGCGAAGAAATGCCCGAACTATCACAACTGCAAGAAGCGTATAAAAATAAAAACTTGGTGGTGTTGGGCGTGGCGATTGACGATGTAGCCACCATTGATGAATTTTTAAAAGAAACAAAAGTAAGCTATCCACTTTTTGCCGCCGATATTCAAGGTATGGAAATCGCTAGTAATCTAGGCAACAACAAAGGTGTGCTACCTTATACCGTCATTATTAAGGCCGATGGTAGCGTAGCAAAAACTTATTTTGGCCGTGTTACAAAACCTTTATTGGAAGAAACTCTTTTAAAATTAATTAAATAATTTTGAGAAAGTAGTTTAGCTTTCTATTCAATTACTTAGCGCAATTTGCACCGCTAACTTCGCTTAATTTCTGCGATACTGCTGGACAAAAACTCGTAACTTCGGCAAACTTGCGTTTATGAATGTCTGCAATAATCTTACAAAAATGCTGTTGGTAGGGATGCTTTATGGCTACTAAATCCATATTAGTGCTGCATGGCCCCAACCTAAACCTGCTAGGTATTCGTGAGCCTGAGCTTTACGGCAATTTAACCTTGGCTGATATTGATAGCCACTTACAAGTGTTGGCTAAACAGGCCAATATCGCATTAAAAACGTATCAAAGTAACGCTGAAGCTGAAATTGTGGCTAAAGTACAATCACTCGCTATTAACAAGGTTGATTTTATCATCATCAACCCTGCCGCATTTACACATACGTCTATTTCTATCCGCGATGCGATTTCTGCAGTAAAAATTCCGTTTATTGAAGTACATTTATCGAATGTGTTTGCCCGTGAAAGCTTTAGGCATCACTCTTACTTTAGCGATATCGCTATTGGCGTTATTAGTGGCTTGGGCGCTGAAGGTTACTACTCCGCCTTTAATTTCGCTGCAAATCAACTAAATAAATAACCGTTTAATTAAAAAATCTCCTTGAGGTCATTATGGATTTACGTAAACTTAAAAAATTGATTGATTTAGTCGAAGAGTCTGGCATTTCTGAGCTTGAACTTACCGAAGGCGAAGAAAAAGTACGTATTAGCCGCGCACTCATGCCAAACCAAGCCATGTTTAACCAAGCGGCGGCACATTATATGGCCACACCACCTCAAGCAACGCATGCTGCGCCAGTGCCAACTGCAACCGTACCTGTAGTAGCAGAAGTTGAAGGTCATATTGTTAAATCGCCCATGGTAGGCACGTTTTATCGTTCATCATCTCCTGATGCAAAAGCTTTTGTAGACGTGGGCTCTAAGGTGGCGGTAGGCGAAACAATATGCATTATTGAAGCCATGAAACTACTCAACGAGATTGAATGTGATTTTACTGGTGTGATTAAAAAAATATTAGTCGAAAATGGCCAGCCAGTTGAATACGGCGAACCTCTATTTGTGATTGGTTAATTAAGCATGTTTGAGAAAATACTCATTGCCAACCGCGGCGAGATTGCATTACGCGTGCAACGCGCATGTCGTGAATTGGGCATTAAAACAGTTGCTGTACATTCTGAAGCAGATAAAGAAGCCAAATACGTCAAACTCGCCGATGAGTCAGTTTGTATAGGACCAGCTGCCTCTAATTTAAGTTATTTGAATATTCCTGCCGTTATTAGCGCAGCCGAAGTAACCGATGCACAAGCGATTCATCCAGGTTATGGGTTTTTATCTGAAAATGCTGATTTTGCAGAGCGTGTAGAACAGAGCGGTTTTGTTTTTATTGGCCCGCGAGCGGAAACCATACGCTTAATGGGTGATAAGGTCTCCGCCAAAGACGCCATGCGAAAAGCTGGTGTACCTTGTGTGCCTGGCTCTGAGGGCGCTCTATCTGATGATCCTGCTGATATTATTAAAACCGCAAAAAAAGTAGGTTATCCTGTCATTATTAAAGCGGCTGGTGGCGGTGGTGGACGTGGCATGCGTGTGGTGCATACGGAAGCAGCACTTATCAATGCGGTTGCTATGACTAAAGCTGAAGCGCAGGCTGCGTTTGGCAACCCCATGGTGTACATGGAAAAGTTTTTAGAAAATCCTCGCCATATCGAAATACAAATTTTGGCCGATCAACATGGCAATGCAGTATTTTTGGGCGATCGTGATTGCTCAATGCAGCGCCGCCACCAAAAAATTATTGAAGAAGCACCTTCACCCTTACTTAGCCCAAAAATCCGTGACAAAATTGGCGAACGCTGCGCAGAGGCTTGCCGTAAAATTAAATATCGAGGCGCAGGTACTTTTGAATTTTTGTATGAAAATGGCGAATTTTATTTCATAGAAATGAATACACGCCTGCAGGTTGAGCATACCGTTACTGAGATGATTACTGGGTTAGATCTTGTGCAACAGCAAATATTTGTTGCCGCGGGCGAAAAATTAAAATTCCGCCAAAAAGATATTGTGTTGCGGGGCCATGCCATTGAATGCCGCATTAACGCGGAAGACCCGTATAACTTTGTGCCATCACCTGGAAAAATTAGCACCTTCCACATGCCGGGTGGGCCTGGCGTGCGCATAGATACACACGCTTATGCAGGCTATACTGTCCCGTCACATTACGATTCGATGATTGGCAAACTCATTACCTATGGCGCAACACGCGATCAAGCCATTGCACGTATGCGCATTGCCCTATCGGAAATGCTAGTGGATGGTATTAAAACCAATATCCCACTGCATGCAGATTTAATGGCAGATGCCGCCTTTCACCTTGGCGGTACCAGCATTCATTATTTGGAACAAAAACTGGGTATGAGCCATAAATAATTAATGTCGTGGCTGTTACTTAAAATTCAGGCCAACGAGCAAAATGCTGATGCAATTAGTGATGCCTTAATGAACATTGGCGCACTTTCTGCCAGTATTGAAGATGCGAACGCTGAAACTGCCGCCGAACAAGCCATTTTTGGTGAGCCCAGTAGCCAAGATATCCAGTATCCGCCGCCTGGTATTTGGCAACAAAATATCGTCACCGCGATGTTTGATGAAGCTACTGATATCAACCAAATCATTAGCGCACTTAAGTTAGAAACTAAAATCACTCGATTTCAATTCAATACCGAAATCATAGCCGAGCAAGACTGGGTAAAGGCCACGCAAGCGCAATTTGACCCAATTAAAATTACCGATAAATTATGGATTGTGCCTACTTGGCATAATGCGCCCAATGAAGATGCAATTAATATCGTACTAGACCCTGGTTTGGCTTTTGGCACGGGTAGTCACCCGACGACAAGTTTGTGTTTGGAGTGGCTAACGCAACAACAACACTTAGGTAGCGTTTTGGATTACGGTTGTGGCTCTGGCATTTTAGCCATTGCGGCTAAAAAATTAGGTGCAAAATCCGTAGTTGGCGTGGATATTGACTCACAGGCCATTATTGCAAGTAACTATAATGCTGAACAAAACCAAGTAGCGATTGATTTTCATGATGCACACACATTCAATCATCAAACTTTTGATTACGTAGTCGCTAATATTCTATCTAGCGCGCTGATGGTATTAGCGCCTGCATTATCTAAATATTGCAAAACTGGCGCTAAATTGGCATTATCAGGTATATTAGAAAACCAAAAAGAAGCGCTGATTGCGCGCTATAGCGAATGGTTTAATATGGATGCACCTACTCAAAAAGACGCTTGGATATTGCTAACTGGCACAAAACGATGAATTACATCACCTCTTGCCCTGCTTGTGAAACACAGTTTTTGCTCAATAAAGAGCATCTAAAAGCACATCGTGGCAAAGTGCAGTGCGGCAATTGTGAGCATATCTTTAATGCAAAAAATCGCCTGACTGAGATTTCAGATGACATTACCAGTCCGGCTGAGTATCAGGCCAGTATTGAAGCACAGACCAATGAAGCTGGTCAGGGTGCTGAAGAGAAACCTATTAGCGAAGTTTTAAATGTTGTTTTGGAGTCTGTTCCAAATTTAGAAAACTTAGAATATGGTAACTTAGATTCAAATCAAGAGTCTAGCAATCAATATGTAGACGAAATTGTTATTGAACCTACAGAAGAAATAGAAAGTGATGATGTTTACGAAGCGGAAATACCTATCGTTATTGAGGATTTAACGACTGATCCAAAATTTCACAGACGTAAAACAAAGCTTAATATTTGGTTATTATTATTTGGCCTGTTACTGGCTATTTTAGCTGGTTTACAAGCCATTTATTTTCAACGCACAAAAATTGCTGCAGAATACCCGCAATTCAAACCTTATTTAGTGCAAGCCTGCGCAGTGTTCAAATGTGAGATTAGCCTACCAAAAAATTTAGACTTATTAACGATTGATGACTCTGACATGCAAGAGGATGAAAATCATCAAAATGTGATTAAATTTTCTAGTCTGCTCATTAATAATGCGCCATACACACAAGCTTATCCCAAGATAGAGCTTACGCTAACCGATACCGCCGATCAGCCAGTCTTAAGAAAGATCATTCTGCCTATCGAATATCTAACAGCCAACAGCAACGTGGCTGCAGGGTTAGGTTCTCGCGACGAAACACGTATTAATCTGGCTATCAATGTGAAAGATATAGCCGTTGCTGGCTACCGCGTTTTACTTGTTTATTAGATTTATTTTAGTTTCGCATCTAATGATTTTCATTAGGCGTTTTTAATAACATCACATAGACCCTACGCCCAACTATTCTGTAATATACAACTCATAGATTGTGTAGTATTTATTAACTTATTTAGGAGATCTACCATGTGGACAAAACCAGCTGCTACTGAAATGCGTTTCGGTTTCGAAGTTACAATGTACGTAATGAATAAATAAGTTAACACTTATTGAAAAAGGCGCCTAGTGCGCCTTTTTTGTTGGGCGCACCTTATCATAGGGTTACGCCTTTTTTATTGTCACCTATTTATGCATTAACTTCAAAATATTGCATGCAGTCATCTAAAAGTATTAAAAACCGCTCATATTGCCAATCACCTAAATTGGCATACAAAAATGCAAATGCCGAAATCAAATAATATTTTGCTTGTTTCTTGTTGCACTGCAACACACCACAATACTGTTGCAAAGCCGATTGAAACTTAGCTTTACTTAGTTTAAACGAGCTCGCTACCCGCACCAAATCATAAAAAGCATAGCCTTTTAGCGTTACGCCATCCCAATCGATTATAACAAATTTTGTTTTATCGTTATTTAACACGTTTCCCCGCCATAAATCATTATGTGCGCTTACAAAAACTGGCTGCCAAGCGCTATTTTTAATAGCTTCTATCGCTTCTAAGATTAAATTTTTATAAGCTTGTTTTAACCCATTTGCTTGGCTTAGCGCTAATAATAGCGCTGTAAATTGCATTTCCGTTTCTTCGACGGTCGCTTTACATTGAGTAGTATTCGCTACATCAACTATCCAGCGCATTAAGCTAGCACTCACGCGCCAGTTATCTAAATACTTTAATAAAATGTGGGCATGTAACGGCCGATGATATAAAGAGATTGAATAGCTCAGGCCATTGCTTTCACCTATTTGCAAGGGCATCAATAAATTTTGTGCAAGTTCTCCACCCACATGATGAGCAAAATCACATAATTTCAAATATGCACTTTTAATAGCATTGGGGGCTTTTGTTGCAGAAATAAGCACAAAAGCTTTAGGCGGCTGATTTTTTGCTGTAAATACTAAATACTTTTGTGTGCTATCTGTTACTAACGCTTCTGCTCCTAACGGCTGGGCGGTGATTTCATTTGCATCAACACCAAACTGGTTCGCCAAAGCGTTAATTATATTTGAATCCAACGTCATACTGTTTCGGTACTACTCATTAACCGTTTTCATGTAATCAGAATTAATCGCAATAATCGCCTCTGCAATTTTTTCCACCGCTTCCAATCTGACGAAGCTTTTCCTCCACGCAATAGCAATGCGCCTAGTGGGTGCTGGCGCTGCAAAAGGAATCACCTTAATTAGCGGATTATTGTAGCGCTTAGCGGTGGCAGAACACGGCAACACGGTAATGCCCAAATTAGATGCCACCATATTACGAATAGTCTCAAGCGAATTGCCCTGCAAAACCTCACCCTTACGCGATAACTCAGGGCAGGCCTGTGTCACTTGGTTGCTAAAGCAATGCCCGCTATTCAGCAGCAACACTTTTTCGTCTGACAATTCGCTTGGATTAATGTGTTTGCGATGCGCCCAATGATGACCACTCGGCACCACCACATCAAATTCTTCGTCATACAGCGCACGATATTGCAAACCCGGTACATCAAACGGCAATGCAATAATCGCCGCATCGATCACACCATTTTTAAGTTGCGCTTCTAAATTGGCCGTTAAATTTTCTTCTACTTCCAAGGGCATATCTGGCGCGGTTTTGCGCAAAATAGGGATAATTTCTGGCAGCAAATACGGCCCAATAGAGTGAATTAACCCCAGCTTTAATGCGCCTTTTAGCTGATTTTTACCTAACTCGGCGAGCTGTTTAATATATGCGGCAGCTTCCAGCACTTTTGAAGCCTGCTCTACAATTTTTTCGCCAATTTCTGTCATGCTTACATCGCTACGGCTACGCTCAAAAATAATAATATTCAGTTCTTCTTCTAACTTTTTAATCGCCAAACTCAAGGCAGGCTGCGTTACGAAACATTTTTCCGCCGCACGCCTAAAATTGCGCTCCTGGGAAACTGCTACAATAAATTTTAGTTCAGTTAAACTCATAGTCGAATTGTAAGTTGATAAGCTTTATTTATCAACGAAGCAAAAAGCCATCATTAAATAAATTCATATCTCGACGCTAAAGTTTGTAAGTTTAAGGTCGTACAAATGACTAAATAACGTTTGAATCACTTAAAATAACTTAATTAAAATAACCATTAAAACTTTAGTAGGAATAAACATGAAAACTTGGATGTGCGTAGTATGCGGTTTAATTTACGAAGAAGAAAAAGGCTGGCCAGAAGACGGCATCCCTGCTGGCACGGCGTGGGAAGATGTACCTGCCAATTGGCTATGCCCAGAGTGTGGCGCGAGTAAAGCCGAGTTTGAAATGGTGGAGTTTTAACTACAATACTTCGTTGAATTTATAGCCACATGATGCGAACCATGTGGCTATAAGGAGTAGTATGCTGAGATGAAAACCAAACCTACCGCTCCACCTAAGCCATCTCCAGATAACCAAAACGCCCCCGCTGAATCTGAGCAGGATCAAATCAGCCAAAATATCGAGGCCGTTCTAGAGTTCTACACGCGTGAAGAACAAAAGATTAGTTACTGGCAGCGAATTCTTGAGCGGTTCAGTAATTTTATAGGGCAGCCCATTTTTCTGGGCTTTATTCTGCTCTTTGTCACACTCTGGGTGCTCGCCAACACCCTATTGCCTCAATTTGGTGTGGCCGAATTCGACCCGGCACCATTTCACTTATTGCAGGGCATTATCGGCCTAGGCGCGTTGCTAACCGCGACCGTGGTGTTAATTAAGCAGAATCGACACGCCAAGCTTGAGGAGCAACGTGCGCATCTGGATTTAAAAGTAACGTTATTAACCGAGCAGAAAGTCGCCAAACTTATTGACCTGATAGAAGAATTAAGGCGAGATTTACCTAATGTCAAAAACCGCCATGATTCCGAAGCAGCTGCCCTGCAGCAATCGATGAATCCAGACTTGGTACTTGCCGCACTGGATGAGCGCAGCGAATCAGAAGACAAGCCTAATCAGGCAAGTGAGTCCATAAAAAAACGCAAACGATAACGATGGGCAAAGCAGAGTTTGAAATGATAGAACTTAAATTTAAAACGATTAAATTAAACATAAAATAGATGGCCTGCAAGGCAGTATCCATGCGGGGTAAAAGTGTGTTGTTTTGAGATGTTTTGGGGTTATCGGATGAACAACTTATTGCCCATCTTGGCTATTTCTTAGTCAATTTTTTTGCTTCTGAATCATGACGTCGTTCTATTTTCTTCAAATCTTCGGCTGCGGGCAATCTTTCTGGGATTATGCCCCTTTGTGTCAACACACTACGAACATCTTTATTATTTTTTACGTGTTCGTCGGTAATTTGTTTTTCCGATTTTAAATCTTCTTTATTAATATTGTAGTTTGTAATTTCATTTGCGAAATCTTTTGCTTTAATTGTAATGAGCGGAAGAAAGTCTGCTAAAGGTCTGTTCTCTGGCGCACCCAAGCGCTCTTTCATTTGTTTTGTACTAACGCCACCAAACAATGCTTGGTCGCCTTCATTGCGAATCTTTGCGAAACTTCTTTCATCTTTTAGTCGCTCGTAAATAACGCCCGATAATTGTTTTTCAGAAATAGTTAATTTTTTACGTGCTACTAGCCTTTCTCTTTCGCTCAGTCTTTTTTCTATCAGTTCCTGCTTGCGTGTTTGAATTGCAAAATATGTTTGAGCAAAAGCTACTTGGTCTTTTGATGAGTCGCCATTTTGCGCGATGAGATAACATGCGTAACGTGTAAGAGCAATATCATTAATTTCTCTACTTGACCCCGACCCAATTTGAACCATTTTCCTGATATCAAGAAAATGGTCTTCCATTTTTAATCCTGCGTTTTTACAAGAGATTTTTGCTTTTTCTATAACTTTTTCAAAATTTTCCCACTTTGCATAGCCCAGCAAAGATTGAATGTCTCTAGCAAACCAACATTCTGCTCCAGTGTCGTTATTTACTTGAACAATTTGCTCAAACTCTGAATGAAGTTTTGCAATTATTTCTTTTTTCATTGGCTATTTTTACCTTAAATTAAATATCCAAATTACTTGCACCCAATGCGTTGCTCTCAATAAACGCCCGGCGCGGCTCGACGTTATCGCCCATCAACGTGGTAAAGATTTCATCGGCGGCAATCGCATCATCAATCTGCACCTTAAGCAAACGACGCACCGTTGGGTCCATCGTAGTTTCCCACAGTTGTGCTGGGTTCATCTCGCCCAAGCCTTTATAACGTTGAATGTTGAGCGTGTTTTTCGCCTCGCTTAACAGCCAATCTAGCGCTTGTTTAAAGGTGGCTACAGCCTGCTCTTTATCGTTACGTTTAATTACCGCACCCGCGCCAATTAAGCCTTGCAGCATGGTAGAAACTTTTAAAATTTGGCGATAATCCCCACTGCTTAAAAACTCTGCATCAATCACGCAGCATTGCAGGTTGCCATGCACGTATTTATTCACTTCCAGCCTATATGTATTGGTTTCCGCATCAAACGCCACCAGCACCTCGCTGCCCACTGCACCTAAAATGGGGCGTAATTGCTCAGCCACTTTATTGGCATTAGCTTCGCTGCTTAAATTAACTTCGCCCACATCTTGAATGGCACGCAGCACGCTTTCGTCATACAGCGCGGCAATACGGCGAATGACCGCTTCGGTCAGTACCATTTGTTTAGCAATTTCAGTCAATGGTTCGCCAGTTAGCACGCCTGCATTGGTTTTAGTATCTAGCTCTGCGCCTTTTAATGCAGAGTTCAACAGGTAAATATCCAACTCTTGCTGATCTTTTAAATAACGCTCGTCTTTGCCCTGCTTAACCTTGTACAACGGTGGTTGCGCAATGTAAATATGGCCACGCTCTACCAGCTCGGTCATTTGGCGGTAGAAGAAAGTGAGCAACAGCGTGCGAATATGCGCGCCATCCACATCAGCATCGGTCATGATAATAATGCGGTGATAACGCAATTTTTCGGCTTTAAAATCATCTTTACCAATGCCTGTGCCCAGCGCAGTGATGAGCGTGGCGATTTCTTGGCTACCTAATAATTTATCGAAACGCGCTTTTTCTACGTTTAAAATTTTACCTTTTAGCGGCAAAATGGCTTGGTTTTTACGATCGCGCCCTTGTTTGGCAGAGCCGCCCGCTGAGTCACCTTCCACCAGGTAAATTTCGCATTTGGCTGGGTCGCGCTCTTGGCAATCTGCCAACTTGCCTGGCAAGCCCATGGTATCCATCACGCCTTTGCGACGGGTAATATCACGCGCTTTACGTGCTGCTTCGCGCGCTCGTGCTGCCTCGACAATTTTGCCGCAAATAATTTTTGCATCGGCTGGGTTTTCGGCTAAAAAGTCGGCTAATTTGGCAGAAACCACTTCAGAAACTACTGGTTGAACCTCGCTAGAAACCAATTTATCTTTAGTTTGTGATGAAAATTTAGGATCTGGCACTTTCACCGAAAGCACACAGGTAATGCCTTCGCGCATATCGTCGCCTGTAGTTTCGACTTTGGCTTTTTTGGCCAAGTCGCTTTGCTCGATATATTGATTTAGTGTGCGTGTCATCGCGGTGCGCAAGCCCGTTAAATGCGTGCCGCCATCGCGCTGCGGGATGTTATTGGTAAAACACTGCACCGTCTCCGAATAACTATCATTCCATTGCATCGCCACTTCAATGGTCATGCCATCTTTTTCACCAATCGCGTAGAACGTTTTAGGATGTAGCACGGTTTTAGTACGGTTCATGTATTCCACAAAACCTTTTACGCCGCCAGAATAGGCAAAGTTTTCACTTTTACCTGTGCGTTGATCGATCAACTCCATTTTGACGCCGTTATTTAAAAACGAGAGTTCGCGAATGCGTTTAGCCAAAATTTCAAAGTGATATTCCACATTGATAAAAGTCTCTGTTGCGGCTAAAAAGTGAACTTCGGTGCCGCGACGCTCTGTTTTACCCGTTATAACGAGCGGCGCCATAGCTACACCGCGTTGAAACTCCATTTGATGTACTTGACCATTGCGATAGATTTTTAATCGTAGCCAATCAGATAGGGCATTAACCACCGACACACCCACACCATGCAAACCACCAGAAACTTTATAGGAGTTTTGATCGAACTTGCCGCCTGCATGTAACTCGGTCATCACAATCTCTGCCGCCGAGCGTTTCGGTTCGTGTTTATCGTCACTTTTAATATCGGTTGGAATACCGCGACCGTTATCAAAAACGCTAATGCTGTTATCTGGGTGAATGGTGATTTTGATATCATCACAATGCCCAGCAAGCGCTTCATCAATCGCGTTATCCAGCACTTCGAATACCATGTGGTGCAAGCCTGAACCATCGGAAGTATCGCCGATATACATGCCGGGGCGTTTGCGGACGGCATCAAGGCCTTCTAAAATTTTAATACTGGATGAATCGTAATCTTGCTGTGGGGCTTTAGCCATAATGGTTTCTTTTAAATAATTTTATGTTTTGTTAAGTTTTTAAGATAAAGCTAAATGCGCCAACTTTAAATTCTCATGGGCATGACGACGTACTTATAATTTTCGTCATTGGGCACAGTAATTAAACAACTACTATTTGCATCAGCAAATGAAAAGTTAATATTTTCATCATTTACGTTATTGAGTACATCGATTAAATAAGTCACGTTAAAACCAATATCTATGCCATCTTTAGCGTAATCAATTTCCAATTCTTCTTCTGCTTCTTCTTGTTCGGTATTGGTGCTAATAAGTTTTAAATTGTTATTACTTAACACCATACGAATGCCGCGGTATTTCTCATTAGATAATATCGATGCGCGCTGCATGGCGGTAAGCATGGTTAAACGATTCACACTAAACGTGTTTTGATGGCCAGTTGGAATAACGCGGTGATAATCTGGGAATTTACCATCGATTACTTTTGAAATTAATTTAATATCGCTAAATGCAAAGTTTATTTGGCCTGCGTTAAAGTCGATATTTACCTCTTCTTCGCTATCATTTAATAATTTAATTAGCTCTATCACGGTTTTACGCGGCAAAATAACGTCTGTTTTATCGTAGCTTTTATTTAATGTAGTTGAAGTAAAACTTAACCGATGGCCATCGGTGCCAACGATATTGAGTTTATTTTCATTTACCTCTAACAACAAACCATTTAAATAATAGCGAATATCTTGCTGCGCCATTGCAAACTCTACTTGTTTAAGTAATTTTTTAAGCGCGAGCTGACTAATTTGAATATTAGTACTATCACCTGCCGCTTTGGTCATGATTGGATAATCAGCCGCAGGTAATGTTTGTAAGTTGAAACGACTTTTTCCTGCTTTAACGGTAATACGGCTATCGTTGCTTACCATGTCTATATCAACAGCCTCTGGTAAAGCACGGCAAATATCTAATAATTTTTTTGCTGAAATTGTTGTTGATAGTTCACCACTAAACTTACTTTCAATATTAAGTGAAATTTGCATTTCTAGATCGGTCGCTGTGAGTTGAATATTATTATTCTTTGCTTCCAATAATAAATTAGAAAGTATTGGCAAAGTGTGTCGACGCTCAACAATTCCTGTCACACTGGTTAGTGGTTTTAATAATATTTCACGATTGATTTTAATTTGCATAATTTTAATTTCCAAAGTGTTACTTAATGTTTTGTGTAAATAATAATTTCTTTAATTAGTTATTTAATATGTACTTAAAAATAATAGTAATAATAATGTAAGTATTTTCTGTTGATATCCGTAATAAACTTAATTAAATTAAGTAGATACTCGATATTTTAGCTTGTTTAAAAACAATACTTACACTGCGGATTAAATGTGTATAAAAAACTATGTTTATAAAATCAAGCCTTAAATCTTAATTAATCCACAAGTTAATTTCGCTTTAATCACAGGCATAACATTTAAACCCTAATCTCTGATTACTTGAGTTAAAAATCCAATATCGCGTGCTATTGCTTGGTCGTTTAACCGTAATTGCTCTATTTCCTCACATGCATGCATGACAGTTGTATGGTGGCGACTTCCAAAAGCTTCACCTATTTCTGGAAAGCTATGATTAGTAAGCTCACGGGCTAAACTCATTGCAACTTGTCGTGGCCGTGCAAAATTACGCGAACGTTTTTTACTATACATTTCACCCACTTTTATTTTGTAATAGTCGGCCACCGTTTTTTGTATATTTTCAATGGTAATTTGGCGGCCGCGCACAGCAATTAAATCACGCAGCGCATCCTTAGCTAGATGAACATCAATTGCATGACCAGTAAAATTAGCCATGGCAATAATACGGTTTAACGCACCTTCTAGTTCACGCACACTAGAGCGTATTTGTTTTGCAACAAAAAAAGCGACATCTTCGGTTAGATTTATTTTTGACTCTTCAGCCTTTTTAAGCAAAATCG
>JANNFN010000131.1:0-4965 GCA_031379885.1 Methylotenera sp. | reverse complement strand
TGGTGATACCGTGGTTTTAGTTGCGGTAACTAGTAAGAGTGAAGTAAAAGCAGGGCAAGATTTCTTCCCACTCACTGTGGATTACATGGAAAGAACGTATGCGGCTGGTAAAATTCCAGGTGGTTTTTTCAAGCGCGAAGGCCGTCCTTCAGAAAAAGAAACGCTTACAAGTCGTTTAATCGATCGTCCATTACGCCCATTATTCCCAGAAGCGTTTTTTAATGAAGTGCAAGTTGTGGCGACCGTGTTGTCGTCAGATCCAGAAATTGATTCAGATATTCCAGCAATTATTGGCGCATCTGCTGCTATGTCATTGTCAGGCATTCCATTCTTTGGCCCGCTAGGCGCGGCGCGCGTGGGTTATATTGATGGCGAATACATCATTAACCCAAGCAAAACGCAATTAACAGAATCTTCACTAGATTTAGTGGTTGCTGCAACTGAAACCGCTGTGATGATGGTGGAATCGGAAGCGAAAGAATTATCAGAAGAAGTGATGCTGGGCGCCGTGGTTTACGGCCACGAGCAAATGCAAGCTGTGATAAGCATGATTAATGAATTAACGCACGAAGCAGGTAAAGACGCTTGGGATTGGGTTGCGCCTGAGCCTGATGTTGCATTAATTGAAAAAATGAACAAATTGGCAGCGGCAGATATTAATGCGGCATTTCAAATTAAAGCTAAAGGTGCGCGCTCTGCCAAGTTAGACGAAATTAAAAACCGTGTGATGGCTGAGTTGATTAACGAAAATACCAGCACCGATGAAGCGAATAAAATTAAAGGCGAATTCTTTAATTTGGAAGCCAAAACTGTGCGTAGCCAAATTTTAAATGGTGAACCACGTATTGATGGCCGCGATACACGTACTGTGCGCCCAATTACTGTGCGTACTGGTGTATTGCCACGCACACACGGTTCTGCGCTATTTACGCGCGGTGAAACACAAGCTCTCGTGGTTGTAACGCTAGGTACAGGTCGCGACGAGCAGGTGATTGATGCGCTGCAAGGCGAGTTTAAAGATCGCTTCATGTTGCATTACAACATGCCTCCGTATGCGACTGGTGAAACTGGCCGTGTGGGCACACCAAAACGCCGCGAAATCGGCCATGGCCGTTTAGCAAAACGCGCCTTAATTGCCGCATTGCCATCTGCAGAAGAGTTTGGTTACACCGTACGTATTGTGTCTGAAATTACAGAATCTAACGGCTCTAGCTCAATGGCATCTGTGTGTGGCGGCAGTTTAGCCATGATGGACGCTGGCGTACCGCTTAAAAATCACGTGGCAGGTATCGCCATGGGTTTAATTAAAGAAGGCAACCGCGTAGCGGTGCTCACTGATATTTTAGGCGATGAAGATCACCTAGGCGACATGGATTTTAAAGTAGCAGGTACAGATGACGGCATTACCGCGTTGCAAATGGACATTAAAATTACCGGCATTACCGCACAAATTATGCAAGTTGCCTTGGCGCAAGCTAAAGAAGGCCGCGCGCATATTTTAGGCATCATGAAAGCCGCCATGAGCAACGTAAACACTGAAATGTCAGCGTTTGCACCACGTATTATCACCATGAAAATTAATGCTGATAAAATTCGTGACGTGATTGGTAAAGGCGGCGCGGTGATTCGTGCGCTAACTGAAGAAACGGGTACCAGCATTGATATTGAAGATGACGGCACCATTAAAATTGCCTGCACCAGCGCAGAACAAGGTGCTGAAGCACAACGCCGTATTGCCGAAATTACTGCCGAAGTTGAAGTAGGCCAAATCTACGAAGGCCCAGTAGTAAAAATTCTTGATTTTGGCGCAGTGGTTTCATTGTTACCAGGTAAAGATGGCTTGGTACACATCTCGCAAATTGCCCATCAACGCGTCAATGCGGTGAGTGATTTTGTAAAAGAAGGCGACATTGTCAAAGTAAAAGTGGTAGAAATTGACGATAAAGGTAAAGTGCGTTTAAGCATGAAAGCCTTGATTGATGCGCCAGTAAGAGAAGAAAAAACGGTAGAAGCTGACGAGTAAGGTTTGTTAGCAGTAAATAAAAACCCCGCGCAAGCGGGTTTTTTATTGCTTAAAATAACTGCCCTGTAGGCCGCATGGATATTGCCTCGCAGGGCAGATGTTTTTAATATTAAATGCGTATTTACAAAATAAATTTTAGTTTATTTACTTCTAATCTGCTACATTTCTTCCTGAATGTTGATTGGTTTTTTTAATTAAACTTTAATAATTTGGCTTAAAATAAAAGCATGTCTTCAAATAAACATCAAAACTATGAAGTTCTAAATTTAATTGGCTATGGACTAGCGAAGTTTGATAAGGATTTTATTGGGCAATTTAACTGCTCAAGTAAAAATGAGTTTTACCAAAAAATGGTAGATATAGGCGTGGCAGATACTATTGGAACTGTTAAAAATCGTCAGGATTTATTTGATCCATTTTTTGATAATGGGCGTCAAGGCTGGTGGCAGAAAGGTAACGCTTATATACATAGAAAAGAGTTTATAGACAGTTTGTTTGGAACATATAACCTGTCTGATTATGCAAGTATGGTCAAACTTTACATTGCTAATAATTTCAAAGCTTACTCTGGTGAGACAATATCTGCTAGCCCAATCATTAAATCAAAGTTCAAACAATTACAAGCTACAGGTAAAGAGGCAGAACTGTTTTTCTTTAATAACTACAATACTATCAGTGAGTTAGTAGATGCTACGATAGAGGATGCTAGATTACTGGGTGATGGTTATGATTTTCAATTACAGCATGATGAGAAATTTTACTTGATTGAAGTAAAAGGTATTCGCGCTAAAATTGGCGCATTCAGAATGACAGAAAATGAATATGCTAAAGCAGAAGAGTATCGTAATGATTTTGGTTTGGTGATTGTGAGTAATTTGGAAGAAACGCCCAAAATGACAACTATATTTAATCCACTCTCCAATTTCGAGTTAGTTAAAAAGTCATCCACCATAAACCAAATCAGCTATCATTCACCATCATTGAAGTGGTAGAACATCGTGCTAGTTAAATAAAAATTATTAATAATTCCACGACATAATTCATATGCCCTATAACCCCCCCATGGATACTGCCTTGCAGGGCAGTTATTTTTAGTATTTTTAAATTCATTAAAAGCAAAAAAGCCCGATTTCTCGGGCTTTTTGATTGGAATTAAGTAGCTAATTATTTTGCAACTTGTTTCTCTCTCATTTCATCTAGCGTTTTGCAATCGATGCAGAGCGTAGCGGTTGGGCGCGCTTCTAGGCGTTTTAGGCCAATTTCTACACCACAGCCTTCGCAATAGCCGTATTCATCCGCATCAATATTGCGTAAGGTTTCATCAATTTTTTTGATGAGTTTGCGTTCGCGGTCACGATTGCGTAGCTCTAAGGCCATGTCAGACTCTTGGCTGGCGCGGTCGTTGGGGTCAGCAAACATGGTCACTTCGTCTTGCATGGTGTGCACGGTGCGGTCGATATCGTGACTTAACTCAGATTTCCAGCCATTTAAAATAGCGCGAAAATGTTTGAGTTGGTTTTTGTTCATGTATTCCTCATCAGGTTTTGGTTGATAAGGCGTAAAAGCTTTAGTTAAGGTTTCTGCCATAGTTTTAATTTGAGGAGTTTAATCCAACAATTCTTTCCAAAAAAACGCTGTAAAAGTGCGTTCAAAAAAGGTAAATTTAAAGTTATTAATTTTTAATCGCGCGAGTTTACTCTTATTATTAGAGATATGCAAAATCTTATTTTTTCTCTTTTAATTCAAGGGCTAATAAAGTATTTTCCATCAGCGTGGCTACCGTCATCGGCCCAACGCCACCAGGTACTGGCGTAATGTAACTAGCGCGCATTTTGGCCGCATTAAAATCGACATCGCCACAAATTTTGCCATCTGCCATGCGGTTAATACCTATATCGATCACAATGGCGCCAGGTTTAATCCAATCGCCTTGTATAAGCCCTGCTTTACCCGCTGCGGCCACAATTAAATCTGCATGTTTAACTTTATTTGCCAAGTCTTTGGTGTGGCGATGGCAGCTGGTAATGGTGCAGCCTGCTAATAAAAGTTCAAGCGCCATTGGGCGACCAACATGGTTAGAAACGCCAACAATGACTGCGTCCAAGCCCATTAGCTCGATATTGGAAGCTTCGAGCATTTTGATCACGCCAAATGGCGTGCACGAGCGCAATGTAGGCTGGCGAACCGCAAGGCGGCCTATGTTGTATGGGTGAAAACCATCCACATCTTTATTAACATCAATGCGCTCAATAATTGCCTCATCACGGATTTGTGGCGGAAACGGCGATTGCACCAAAACACCATCCACCGTTGCATCGTTATTTAAGCTATCGATTAAAATAAGTAAATCCGCCTCGCTCGTGCTGGCTGGTAACTCATGTGCAATTGAGCGAATACCCACTTTTTCGCAGGCGCGGCGTTTGTTGCGCACATAGATTGCAGATGCTGGATCTGCGCCAACTAAGACTACAGCTAGGCAAGGCGCGCGTTTACCAGTGGTTATACGCGCCTCAATTTTAGATTTGATGTCGTTTAATAAATTCTCTGCAATGGCTTTGCCATCAATAATTAGTGCTGTCATGCTTACAATTCAAACAAAAATGAGAAATAAAACAGTATTTTAACATATTCGAATTGACCAAATGCCTCGTTTGCGCTATATTTCTGCCTCTTCGGCGTGTAGCGTAGTCTTGTAGCGCGACTGCTTTGGGAGCAGGTTGTCGGGAGTTCGATTCTCTCCACGCCGACCAGTATTTTTTTGATTTTTTCGACAGACTTTTTAGTTTCAAACGTGTAACTCTTCTGCCCGTAGCTCAACCGGATAGAGCACCAGCCTTCTAAGCTGGGGGTTACAGGTTCGATTCCTGTCGGGCAGACCAAATATTATCGTTTCAATGGTGGTTGTAGCTCAGTTGGTAGAGTCCAGGATTGTGATTCCTGTT
>JANNFN010000113.1:0-5006 GCA_031379885.1 Methylotenera sp. | reverse complement strand
TATTTCGTAGTAATCTTTTTTTGCAGCCATTTTTTATCCAATTACTTTAATGTTGAGTTAGGCATAGACAAAAGCCACGACGGTCGTGGCTCTTGTCTTGCAGGCTAATCTCTATTGTTTCGCATTAGTCTTTTTTTACTTCTTCAAACTCTGCATCTACTACTTCTGCATCCACCGTTTTTTCGCCTTCTGGGCTTGGTTGTGCATTTTCTGCATTTTGCTCTGCCTGTTGTGCAGCATACACTTTTTCACCCAGTTTTTGCGAAGCATCCGTTAGTGCATTAGTTTTTGCTTCAATCGCATCTTTATCGTCGCTTTGGAGCACTTCTTCAACTTCTTTAATCGCCGTTTCGATGGCGGTTTTTTCAGCTTCATCCAATTTATCGCCATGCTCAGTCATTGATTTTTTGACTGAGTGCACCATGCCATCCGCTGCGTTGCGCGCATCTACCAATTCACGATATTTCTTGTCTTCATCGGCATATTTAATTGCATCTTCTTCCATTTGCTGAATTTCAGCTTCACTTAAGCCACTATTCGCTTTAATGGTAATTTTATTTTCTTTACCAGTGGCTTTGTCTTTAGCTGAAACATGCAAAATACCGTTGGCATCAATGTCAAATGTCACTTCAATTTGCGGCATGCCACGTGGAGCTGGTGGAATATCGCTTAAATTAAATTGACCAAGCGATTTATTGGCGCTCGCCATTTCGCGCTCGCCTTGCAACACTTGAATCGTCACCGCATTCTGGTTGTCATCGGCAGTTGAAAAAGTTTGCGATGCCTTGGTAGGAATCGTAGTGTTTTTCTTGATGACTTTGGTCATTACGCCGCCAAGCGTTTCAATGCCGAGTGATAATGGTGTTACATCTAGCAACAACACATCCTTCACATCACCTTGCAACACGCCACCTTGAATTGCCGCGCCAACCGCCACCGCTTCATCTGGATTCACGTCTTTACGCGGCTCTTTACCAAAAATTTCTTTTACTTTTTCTTGCACCTTTGGCATGCGGCTTTGACCGCCGACCAAAATCACATCGGTAATATCTTCAATTTTAACGCCTGCATCTTTAATTGCCGTTTTACAAGGGCCCATCGTGCGTTCAATTAAATCGTCTACTAAACTTTCAAGCTTCGCACGGGTGAGTTTTACCACCAAGTGTTTCGGCCCAGTTGCATCGGCAGTAATATAAGGTAAATTCACCTCAGTTTGTGTTGCTCCAGAAAGCTCAATTTTGGCTTTTTCTGCCGCTTCTTTTAAGCGTTGTTTGGCCAATAAATCATTGCGCAAATCTAAGCCGCCATTGTCCTTTTTAAACTCGTCCGCCAAAAAGTCAATGATGCGGTTATCAAAGTCTTCACCACCTAAGAAAGTGTCGCCATTAGTCGAAAGCACTTCAAATTGATGCTCACCTTCAATGCTGGAGATTTCGATAATTGATACGTCAAATGTACCGCCACCTAAGTCATACACGGCAATTTTGCGGTCACCTTCTTGTTTATCTAAACCAAATGCCAGCGCAGCAGCAGTTGGTTCGTTAATAATGCGTTTTACATCTAGCCCCGCGATACGGCCCGCGTCTTTAGTGGCTTGGCGCTGACTATCGTTAAAGTAAGCTGGCACAGTAATCACCGCTTCGGTGACCTCTTCGCCTAAGTAATCTTCGGCGGTTTTTTTCATTTTGCGCAAAACTTCGGCTGAGATTTGAGGTGGCGCCATTTTTACGCCACGCACTTCTACCCACGCATCGCCGTTATCGGCTTTTGCAATGGTGTAAGGCATCAGCTTGATGTCTTTTTGCACTTCTTTTTCGTCAAAACGGCGGCCGATTAAACGCTTCACTGCGTATAACGTATTCTTTGGATTCGTCACAGCTTGGCGCTTGGCTGGTGCGCCAGCCAAAATTTCGCCATCCTCTTGATACGCGATAATCGATGGTGTGGTGCGTGTGCCTTCAGCGTTTTCAATCACGCGTGGCTTGCCACCTTCCATCACAGCGACGCAAGAGTTTGTTGTGCCTAAATCAATACCAATAATTTTACCCATTTAGATTTCCTTTTCAATTCAAATTTTTAACGCCTTGTGTCAATCAGTCATACTTTGTCGCGGCGGCTTGTCGTACGCATTTGTACTGTCTGCGCCACCGCTTCGTGTCTGACTATCTCGACACAATGCTTAATTACATAACCCTATAATGTGGATGGTTTTACGTTTTTCAAGTCCTTATTTTGCGACCATGACTAATGCAGGCCGTAGCACGCGATCATTCAATGTGTAGCCTTTTTGCAGCACTTGCGTTACCGTGTTTGGCTCGCCGCTATTTTCAAGCATGCTGATAGCCTGATGTTTGTTTGGGTCAAATTTTTCGCCAACAGGGTTCACTTCTACAATATTGAATTTTTCGAATACTGAGCTTAGTTGCTTAGTAGTAAGTTCCATGCCATTTTTGTAGCTTTCCACATCGGCACTGCCCACAGCCAGCGCGGCGTCTAGACTATCTTTCACCGCTAACAATTCGCCACTAAATTTTTCTAGGGCAAACTTACGTGCTTTGTCGATATCTTCAAATGCGCGACGGCGAATATTTTCGCCTTCGGCTTTGATATATAAAACTGCGGCTTGCGCTTCTGTCAGAGCGGCTTCTAATGCTGCAATATGTTCTTCGGGTGTTTGCTCAGCTGCGACTTCAGGTTGTAATTCTTGTTCAGATTGTTGGTTTTCGTTTTCGTCCTGCATGTGTTTCCCCATTCATTAATAACACTGTTGCAAATGTGGGGTTATTGATTGGCATTTCAAGAGGTAATGTATATTTTTAAAGCACTATTTAAACGCTCCCCTGCAAGCCAATGTCCATGCGGGTTTCAGGACATTAAAATAATGTTCTATATTATCTGTTGCAGAGCATTTAATACCTGTTTCACATTTGGCGTTTGCGCAATACCGCCAAGGTTAATCGCTTGTGCCTGTGCGCCAGCCATCACGCCTGTAAGTGCAGGGTTGGTGTCAGTATAAATTGCGATAGTGGGTATATTGAGAGCCGCCGCGAGGTGCGATAAGCCAGTATCTACGCCAATAGCAGCTTGTGATGCGACAATGATATTGGCTAATTGAGCAATGCTTAGTTTTGGTAAAACAGTCGCATTTTGTAGCTGTTTTGCGATTTCGTTGGCACGCTTATATTCAACTTCGTTGGCCCACGGCAAGGCTAGATTAAAATTTTGCATCGCTAACTGCTTACCTAAATCTACCCAATGGTTCATAGGCCAAAGCTTGCTATCGCGGCTAGTGGCATGCAAAGCGATAATAGTGCCGCCCTGTAGACCAACATCCATGCGGCTTTCAGAGGCGTCGTTTTTAGGCGAAATGCCATAATCAGGCGCGTTAGTCGGTGGCGCGTAGCCTAAACTCATTGCCACAAGTGCGCGATTGCGAGTGACTGCATGTTGCTGATATGGGATGTTATATTTTCTATCGTAAAACCAGCTGGCCAGCGGCTCGCGGATAGAGTTTTTATCATAGCCATGTTTGATGCCGTTTGCAGTGCGTGCAATTAACGCACTTTTCAACAAACCTTGTGTGTCAATAATTGCATCATATGGTTTTTGTTTGATTAATTGCTTGAATACAGAGATTTCTGACCAAGTATTTTGACTGAAAATCTGCTTTCGCCAATGCCTTACAGCAACCGTAATGACTTGATTTACATCAGCATGCATGCGTGGGATATCTGCGAATGCTTCTTCTGCTACCCAGTCAATCAGCACATTGGGAAAGTGCGCGCGAATATCGGCAATCACAGGACAATTGTGAATTACGTCGCCCAAAGAAGAGGTTTTAATCAGTAGAATGCGCTGCATAAATGTCATTTTCGCATACAATTAGTTTTTTGATGATTAGTTAAGTCCATTCTCTCTTTGAAATTTGCTTTTTTAATTTTTAAATACTTTCCTTACGGCGGCGTACAACGTGATATGTTGCGCATTGCGGAAGATTGCGCCAAGAGTGGGCATCAGGTTACGATTTATACGGGCGAGTGGCGCGGCGATTTACCTAAAGATAATATTGAAGTGCAATTGCTTGTTGGTAAAGGTTGGTCGAATCACCAGCGGCATCAATCATTAATCAATGCTATGCAGGCCGCAATTAAATTGAGCCCTGTGGATTTAGTCGTGGGGTTTAATCGCATGGCAGGGCTGGATGTTTATTACGCGGCAGATCCATGCTTTATGGCGCGCGCACATGATGATAAAAGCTGGCTCTATCGATTAACGGGACGTTTTCGATTTTTTAGAGATTGTGAGAAAGCAGTATTTGGTCAACAAAGCGCATGCAAAGTGTTATTGCTAAGTGAGCGCGATAAAACGGCTTTTCAGCATTGGTATCACACGCAAGATGACCGATTTTATGTGTTGTCGCCGAATATTCCAGCGGATAAATTTGCAGGTAAAAACAAAGCTGCCAGTCGCACCTATGTTCGCGAGCAGTTTCATTTGCCGCTAAGTGCAAATGTTGTTTTAACAATAGGTTCTGCATACTTAAGAAAAGGTGTGGATCGGACGATAGTAGCGCTAGCAAACTTACCAGAAGCCGTTAAACAAAACACATGGTTAATCGCGGTGGGCGAGCATGAGTCTGCTAGCACCTTTACGCAGGATGCAAAAAACTTGGGCGTGGTAGAGCGCTGTATTTTAGCGGGCGGCAGGGCAGATGTTGCCGATTTAATGCTGGGGGCGGATGTGTTGGCGCACCCTGCGCGATCTGAATTAGCGGGACTTGTGATTATAGAGGCGATGACGGCGGGCTTGCCGGTGTTGGTGACCGATGTGTGCGGTTATGCCAACCATGTGCAGCAGGCTGATGCAGGCATTGTATTGATGTCGCCGTATAATCAAGCCGAACTGAATGCCGCTTTGCTGAACATGCTAAGTGCGCCACAAGCGCAATGGCAACAAGCTGGCATCGATTATACGCAGAGCCTGCTAAAGCAATCCTCAGTAAGTAT
>JANNFN010000158.1:0-4967 GCA_031379885.1 Methylotenera sp. | reverse complement strand
CGCATCACGGCTTTGATCCACATAAGCCAATTTAACGGTTTTTCCAATATTGACTTCGCCACTGTCAGGTGTTTCTTTGCCTGTAATCATTTTAAAAAGCGTAGACTTACCTGCGCCGTTTGGCCCGATAATGCCGACAATTGCACCAGCTGGCACACTGAAGCTTAGGTTATCGATTAACAAGCGGTCTTTAAAGGCTTTGCTAACACCTTTAAATTCAATGACTTGGTCACCCAAACGCTCACCTGCAGGAATGAAAATCTCCTGCGTTTCGTTACGTTTTTGATATTCAGCACTGGCTAGCTCTTCATAGCGGGCAATACGTGATTTACTCTTGGCTTGACGTGCTTTTGGATTTTGACGCACCCATTCTAATTCGGTATTCAAGGCTTTACGACGTGAAGATTCTTGCGATTCTTCTAAGGCTAAACGCGCTTGTTTTTGATCTAACCAGCTTGAGTAATTGCCTTTCCAAGGAATACCATGGCCACGGTCTAACTCTAAAATCCATTCCGCTGCGTTATCGAGGAAGTATCTATCATGTGTGACCGCCACCACAGTGCCTGGGAAGCGCACCAAGAACTGTTCTAGCCATTCCACAGACTCTGCATCCAAATGGTTGGTTGGCTCATCAAGCAGCAACATATCAGGTTTTGATAATAGTAATTTACACAAAGCCACACGACGTTTTTCACCGCCAGATAATGGGCCGATTTTCGCATCCCAAGGCGGTAAACGTAGCGCATCAGCGGCAATTTCTAACTGCGTACTTAAGTCGCTACCGCTAGCGGCGATAATATTTTCCCACTTGGCTTGCTCTTCGGCCAGCTTGTCAAAATCTGCATCTGGCTCGGCATAGGCCGCATAGACTTTCTCTAGCTCAGCTTGTGCTTGCATCACTTCGCCCATGCCAGACTCTACTTCTTCACGCACGGTTTTTTCTGGGTCTAATTGTGGCTCTTGCGGCAAATAACCAATCGTCATATTGGGTTGCCATTGCACTTCGCCCTCAAACTCTTTATCCACGCCCGCCATAATGCGCAATACGGTGGATTTACCCGAGCCATTTAGCCCTAACAAACCAATTTTTGCGCCTGGGAAAAACGATAACGAAATATCTTTAATAATGGTTTTTTTAGGTGGGACGATTTTGCTCACGCGGAGCATAGACATTACATATTGAGCCATGATAAAACTTTGCGAATTTGAAAGATGAAAGCTTAACAGAAAGCGAGCTTAGGTATAATCCCGCATGGCATTAAAATCTACTATCTACAAAATTGACCTGAACATCGCAGATATGGACAGGCAGTATTACGCGCAGCACAACTTAACGCTCGCTAAGCATCCATCAGAAACCGATGAGCGCGTGATGGTGCGGCTGATTGGCTTTGCTATATACGCCAACGAAGCGCTGATATTTGGCAAAGGTTTAAGTGATGATGAAGAGCCCGATTTATGGCAAAAAGATCTTACAGGCGCAATCGAGCTATGGATGGATGTTGGCCTGCCGACTGAAAAAGACATTCGCAAAGCCTGTGGCCGCTCGCGGCAAGTAATTGTAGTACTTTACGGTGGCAGAATTGCCGATATGTGGTGGGATACCAACAGCAAAGGTTTGCTGAAACTGAACAATTTAACTGTAATAAACCTGCCTGAAACACAAGCACTGGCCAGGCTTGCAGGCAAGAGCATAAATTTAAGTTGCAGCATTCAAGATGGTCAAATATTAATCAGCCACGATACTGGCAGTTTTGACATCACGCCCGTGATTTTAAAAGCGCCCAGCACTTATTAAACCCAAGTACCTATTAAACGCCAAGCGTTTCTACCCACGCCAAGGCCGACATATGGCATTCATTCACTTTAGAAGAATCCATCTGTAATAATTCTGCTAACTCTAAAATCCGTGAACTGTCTGCGTCTTCGCAAGCTTCCGTCAACTGTAAAAACGGCCCGTAAACCCCTTCGCGTGTCAGCAAGGCTTCAGTCACTGGTTCTGGTAATTGAATTTTTTCTAGCACTTGATCAAATGGCATTTTCAAAATTGCATCTAACAATGAAAATACACCGACAATAAATAGATTGTCACGATCTTTTTTCTCAAAATAACCCTCACCCAATAATTCGGTCAGGCGGCCACGCGTAATAGAAGTTTTCATTAACGCAGATGGGGTAGAGTTTTCACCTGCGGTAACCATCAGCAAAGTAAGCCAACGGTAAAGCTGTTTTCTGCCTAAAATTGTTAAGGCATGATTAATCGATTCCACCTCACACGAGAGCCCAAAACCCACAGAATTGATGTAGCGTAGCAACTTGAATGATAAAGCTGGATCGCGCTTAAATCCTGCTTCAAGATCTTCGTTTTCTGAGTCTTGATTCACTTTGTTTAAAATATTTAATACGCTATCAAAAGAGGGGTTAATAACGGTTGCCGTAAATGTTTCAGGGCGAGCAAAATAGAAGCCTTGAAAATGCTTAAACCCAATTTTAGTACACGCCTCAAACTCTTTCTCAGTTTCTACTTTCTCGGCAATTAACTTGACCGATGGCGCGTTAAATTGCATAAAAATCTTGCCAAGCGCTGGTAGATCAGCAGCTTGAATATCAATTTTAACAAAATCAGCACACTGTAATAGGGCATGAGGATCTGAACTCAACTGCGGATTATCTAAAGCGATTTTAAAACCTAAGCCGCGCAATTGCTGACAGCGCGCAACAATTTCGTCGCTAGGCTCTATGCTTCTTAGTACTTCCAACACTGTGCGCTTGGCCGGCATTAGCTCCAAAAGGTCACTTTTTAACATTTCATCATTAACGTTGATAAATGCCAATTTATCGCCCAACAGCCACTGCATATCTATCCCGCCAATGGTGTTTACTAGCACATTCGAGCAAGCCTTAAAATCATCTTCAATAGTTGCAGTTTGAGCATCTGCACTATGCCTAAAAAACAGCTCATAACCAATAATTTGCTGTTTTAAATCCATGATGGGCTGACGCCCAATAAATGTTTGATCTTCCATTTTTCTCAACTCTCGCAGTTTGCAATCACACTATTAAAATGACTCTTTATTGGTGAATCATAGCGCTGCTTAGGTTAAATCACTTTGTAGAACAAAGCAGATTTATAGGCTTAATTCTGGCTTTGAAGCAGCAACCAAGCATTCGTGCGCTTAGTAATTTTGAGTTATTTGCAGGTTGCGGCTACTTGAGCAGAATGGTAGTAGTTTTAATAGTTTAACAACGCATTTAAAATGCGAAATATGCTGCTCTGCAGGCCAATATCCATGCGGCTTATAGAGCAACACTACTGCATCATCTAACGAATGAAGTTGCCAAAAATGGCGCAATTAGCGCGAATGAATTAAGATTAAGGTAACATTGAAATATTATCGACTCAATGAAAATGGGTGAAGCCATGCTAAATCTGGGTATAGTTAAAGTCTCTGCTAAGCAGTTTGCGATAAAAAGAGGGTGGATCGATTGGTATGAAGACTTTCATAAACAAGATGCATTACGCATAGTCAATTGCCTAGAAAAACATAATGGCACCAAGCTCACGCCGCAACTTAAAAAAACGGCTGACGATTATGCAATTGAAGTGCTCGGCCACAAAAAATATGCCCCTTGGCTTTATGTGTATAGCTTAATAAGAGGCGAGTTTAAAGAAGGCTGGATACCAGATAATTTTTACGGCAGATATGTTTACCCAGCTTTAAATAAAGAATTGATGGTATTAGGCGAGTTTAAATCCTTTGCTAAAATTATTTTTAAATCTGAGGATTTGCCAGACATTGCGTATTACATCGATGGCTTCTTTTATAACCGAGAGTTGCAATTAGTCAGCCTTGCCAGTTTAAAAGAAATCATTAACACCACTGGCGACAAAGTTTTTTTAAAGAAAGATTATTCAAAACGTGGTGGCGGCATTGCCAAGCTGAGTGCTGATGAAATTAGCGAAAACTATATGCAAACTTTTGGTAACTGCGTCATTCAAGCCGCAATCCATCAACTCGCATTTTTTGATGAGTTTAAAACTGGATCTGTCGCCACCATCAGAATTACCACTGTTAAAGAGCTTGGCGGTAAAATTGACATGCGTGCTGCTAATATTCGATTCGGTGTAGATAAAGCGGAATGGATTGAATCGAGTAAAAGAATAATAATCGCTATTATTAACAAAGAAGGCGAATTGGACTCATATGGCTATGATAACAACTGGAAAAAATACTCCACTCATCCCGATACCCAAATACCTTTTGCAAATAGAAAAATTCCTCATTTTAAACTTGCGCTAGAAACCTGCATTAAGTTACACGCTCAAGTGCCGCACTTTGGTATTATTGGCTGGGACGTAACGATAGATAAAGACGAAAAAATTAAAGTAATGGAATGGAACACTGGCCACTCTGGCATTACTTTTAACGAGGCCACAGTAGGGCCCTGCTTTATTGGCCTTAATTGGGAGCAGCTTAAAAGTAAACAATAATGATGGCCAAATTATCATCATGTTATTAGGCTTACCAAGTGGTTATTGATAATGCACTCTGGCTCAACTTAGCAGTCGCCTTGGGCATTGGGCTGCTGATTGGCGCTGAGCGTGAGCGCAGCAAAGGCACTGGGCCAGACAGAGCATCTGCAGGCATTCGCACTTTTACTATCGCCTCACTACTTGGCGCTGTGAGTATCACGTTTAATTTTTGGCTACTCGTAGTTTCAATATTCTGTGTCATGATTTTTGCAGCCATTTCTTATTACAATAGACGCGGTAAAGACCCTGGGTTGACTACCGAAATCACACTAGTTTTTACTGTGATTTTGGGCGGGTTAGCCATGAGCACAGCCGCCTTAGCGGCAGCACTTGCCGTAGCAGTCGCCATACTGCTGGCGGCTAAAGAGCCCATGCATGGCTTTGTGCTTGGCGTGGTGACTAAAGATGAATTGAATGATTTTCTCATACTTGC
>JANNFN010000109.1:0-24172 GCA_031379885.1 Methylotenera sp. | reverse complement strand
GCGGCGTAACGATTTCTATTGGACCTTACCAGTTACTAGTAGCCGATGCCTGCTCTGGGCTCCACTCTATGTTTTCTCTATCCGCGCTAGGATTTTTATATTTATATCTAATGCAATATAAAAACTTGTTACGAACTTCGGTGATTCTTGCCAGCATTCTACCTATTGCTTTTTTGGCTAATCTAATTCGTGTCATTGCCTTAATACTTATTACTTATTACTTTGGCGATGAAGTAGGTCAAGGTTTCATACATAAATTTGCTGGCATGTTTTTATTTGTAATTTCGCTAATTTTTCTATTTTTATTTGATAGGATTTTGGGGAAACTACCTTTATTCAAAGATAAGCAGATGGCATGAAAAAACTAATTTCGCTACCCCATTTATTGATAGGTTTGGCAATGTTATCTGCGGCTGGTTTAGCAGTTGCGATGAAGCCGACTATTATTTTTGCAGATCAGCACGAAAAGATAGACCTTGAAGTGTTGATTCCAAAACAATTTAACGATTGGCGGGCAGAAGAAATGGCCTCGCAGCTTGTTAACCCGCAAACAGAAGCAGCAATTAATAAAATATATGCACAAACTCTTTCACGTAGTTATATGAATACCAAAGGTGAAAGAATCATGCTTTCCATCGCATATGGCAAAGATCAGAGTGACAGTGTAGGGGTGCATTTGCCAGAAGGTTGCTATGGAGGCCAAGGATTTGCAACACAAGATATTGTTCATGGTAAATTAAAAACAGCATTTGGCGACATTCCTGTTACTACTTTATTGGCCAGTAAAGGCACGCGTATAGAACCAATTATGTATTGGCTGATAGTGGGTGAAAAGGCAGCCTCTGGAGGCTGGGACTCAAAAAAAGCTAAACTCTATTATGCGCTAAGGGGGATTGTTCCGGATGGTTTGCTGATGCGTGTTTCAACTATCACACCTGACACACAGTATGGATACGCATTACAAGATCGTTTTACTGACGACTTGTTAGCATCAGTATCACCAAAGCAACGTATGCGTCTAATGGGCATCACTACAAGTAGCAATCAAAAATAGGCGAATATTTATGTTGAGTAGTATGTTATGTTGAATTCACCCTATTCTAAAGAAAGTGTTCGTCGAGGAGTTTTGCACTATCTTCTAGGTCGCGGTTTGTCAGGCCTAGCTGGGTTTGCTACCGTGATTTTGCTCGTACGCTATATGGATGTGCAAAGTTACGCAGGATTTACTGCGTTGACAGGTTTAATTGTATTGGCTGGCATTTTTGCAGGCTTGGGACTAGAGCGTGCAATCTCACGTTACGTGCCTGAGGCTAGGTTAGATCGCAGTGCTGAAGAGCTAGGTCAATTTATTTGGCGCATTACAGCAATTAAGTTTATTGCTGCACTCACAGTTTGTGTAATATTTTTTATGTTGTGGGAACACTTTTTGCACATATTCCCCGATGTGCATTTGCGACAATTTCCTATCTCTTTGGTATGTTTTGTTATAGCTGAAACACTGTTTCAACATTTTTCATCTGTGCTTCAAGCGCTCATCAAACAAAAAGAACTCACTCGTATATTAATTGTGCAATGGGCAGGGCGCTTGGCCATGATTGCATGGGTATTATCAAGTCATAGCCATATTGGTTTAGAAGAATCTTTATGGATTATGGCGATTCCCGAGATGGCTGGTGTAGCGGTATTTGTTATCTCGTTACATCATTATTTTAGGATGCTGCAAATCGAACAAAAAGCACTAAATTATCAATACACAAAAGTCTTAACAGACTGGCCCAATTGGCATGCCATTCTCAAAATGGCAACCCATAATTACGGATTCACTTTATTGGCTGCACCACCACAAGGCTATTTTATGAAGATGCTAGCAGCGGCATTTTTACCGACACAGATGGTTGCTGCTTATGGTTTCTTTATTAGTATAGCCGAAAGAACTAGACAATATATTCCGCTACATTTGCTATACAACTTGATTGAGCCCGTGATGATTGGCAATTATTTGCAAAATCGTGATTTTGCAACACTGAATCATCGATGTCAGCTGCTGTATAAATCTAATCTAATAATATTGATTCCATTGTTAGCTTGGGTGGCAGCCGCAGGCGGTTTTATTATAGCTTCTCTCACTGGTGGTAAATATCAAGAATATTCGTGGTTATTAATGGTTGTCATGTTGCAACTCACCGTAGGCAGTCATGTGGTTCTGTTGCAGCTTATCTTAAACTCAGTAGGCCAAAGTGCTTTACTAGTCAGGGCAGGTTTGTTAGCGCTTATTGGTATGTCTATATTTTTAGCAGTTACATTATTTATTAATATGCAGTTTTTAGTGTTAGGCCCCTTGGTTTTCTCGCTAATTTGCAACACCTATATTGTCTACTCATTAAAAGTTAAAGGTTATCCATATAAGCTTAGTTGGCAATTGTTTTGGGGAGCTAGTTTTTCTGGGGTAATTGCATTTTTAGTTACTTTTGTAACTGTTAATCAGCAGTCATTAATTTTGCATCACCCTATGATCATCACAGTTGTAACTGGAGTTCTAATAACCATTGTTTATGCAACAAGTTTATATTTCCTTAAAGCAATTAATGCTGATGAGACTAATTTGATTAAAACATTCTTCGATAGAGAAAAAGGCCAGCCGCAAGGGGATACTAGCAAAAAAACACTTTCAAGTTTTACTCAAGAGAGCCCAAATACTATTGCCCATCTTCAACATGAGGCTCGTAAGATTTTAGATGCAATTATTCCAGATAATGCACATATCATTTTGATTGACTATCCTAACAACACTAATGTGGGGGATAGTCTTATTTGGTTGGGGGAAATAGCCTATTTAAAAAGCAGAGGCTTAAAGCCAAGTTATGTTTGTGACGTTAAAAATTATAATGTAGTTAATATTAAAAAAATACTCAATAAAAACAGCATTATATTAATGCATGGCGGTGGTAATTTTGGCACCATGTGGAAAGAAATACATGCTTTTAGATTGCAGGTGTTGAATGATTTTCCTAAGGTGCCAATTCTACAATTTCCACAGACCATTCATTTTGATGATGGAGTTAAGATTAAGGAGATAGCTGAGGCGATTAAAACTCAAGGCAATTTCACTTTGCTAGCACGCAGCCAACCTAGTTACGAGTTTGCAATACAACATTTAACAACACAATCGTATTTGTGCCCAGACACGGCATTTTTTATTGGTCAAATTAATACACAACAAAAGCCTATATTTGATAATTTTGTCTTAGCTAGAACAGATCATGAAAAGTCAGCTGATTTAGCGGCAGACTCTATTTGTGGATTAGAGTCTATGGACATTGAGGTGTCTGATTGGCTGCAAGCATCTATGAAAGAACGTCTTCTTCATAGAGTGGAAATCCATACCCAATGGATCAGGGAAAGAGTCGATCCAAACAATCAAATTCTATTACTACTGTGGAATCACCTTTCTAGTTTAAGACTCAATAGGGGGGTGGCTTTGTTAAGTAGGGGCAGAATAGTCATTACTGACCGCTTGCATGGGCATATTTTAAGTATTTTGCTAAATAAACCACATGTTCTTATTGATAATGTTTATGGAAAACTAGGAAATTTTTATAAAACGTGGACATTTAGCCATGCATCTGCATTATTTGTGACAGATTTAACCATGCTTCGAAAAGCTGTGGCGGGATGGAATTTGTTTATGAGTCAACAGAATAATGGCAGTGGAGAAAATAACAAAATAAAAAATGCTAATGTAGTAGACGCTAGTAGCGCTAGTGCGGTATGAAGAAAATCGGGTTAAAAAAATGTATTGTCGTTACTTGCTTTGATCAAAACCAGCCAGGATATTTAGACTTTTCATATCGAATTGCTTCGCTTGCAAAAGACTATCAACTGACTATTGTTAGTTTGCATGAAATTACTCAGTCGGAACTTCTGTTAAAGAATATATCTTATAGGGTATTTACGGTTAGTGCAGGAAAGCTTGGCTGGGCATCGTATTTGATTAAAAATGCAATGTTTATACGGCAGCAAAAGCCTGATGTTGTTATGCTACTGCACTCTGCAGCTGCGCCCATTGTTTTGTTAATTGGTAACATTCCAACTTGCTTGTATTGGAATGAGCACCCTACAAATCTCGTACACTTACCAACTAAATTTGCACCTATTCGGCGCATAGTCACTTTGGTTTTGTATAAAATACTTTTTACCAGTGCAAGAAAAGCCTCTGTGGTTATGCCTATTGGTGAAGAGCACCGAGATGATTTGTGTAAGCATAAAGTTGAACCTCAAAAAATAGTAATGCTTTACATGGGTGTGTCAGATCAATTTTTACTGAAACAAACCACAAAAGAGCATGATACTAATCAAACAGTACATCTGATGTATCTTGGTACCGTGAGCAAGGTGCGTGGACGAGATGTTATGTTGGAAGCGATGTCCATATTAGCAAAAAAAAATGTAGGTGTGCATTTAACCATAGTTGGAGCAAATCAGGAGCAACTAGATTACTGCAAAGAGCGAATTCTAGAGTTGCAAATAGTAGGTATGGTAACGGTACTAGGGCGTGTTCCGGGCAACCGAATTCCAGACTATTTGATACAAGCAGATTTTGGTATTTGTTTGTGGGAGCAAAATATTTGGAATGAATTTAACCCGCCCACAAAATTATTTGAATATTTGGTTGCTGGGGTGCCAGTTTTGGCTAGCAACATCCGCACGCATACGCGCTATGTGCAAGATTGGAAAAATGGCTTGATATTTGATTATGATGCGCACTCACTTGCTAGGGTAATTATTGAATTAGATAAGAATAAAAATAATATTTATACTTTTAAAAAACATGCTGCTGAGTCAGGCCAACGGTTTTTATGGAGCAAGCTTGAGCCTACATTTTTAGCAAGCATACACACATTGGCAACTTCATGACTCTTGCTAAGGTATCTCAAAAGATATGGTTTAAGTTAGTGTTTTTTGGGCTAGCTAGCTTCATGGCATTACTGTTTGGTTTTATTGCGGTAACGGCTAATCCTATATTTATTGGATTAGCTGTAGGCATGGTATTAGGTATTTTTTTATTAGCTATTCCTAAAAAAACTATATGGCTGGTGATTGCATTTGGCCTTGCTACTCCAGCATTACTCGATATGGCAGGACATGGATTATCAAGAATGCTTTGGGCAGTTTCTATGTTGGCATTGTTGTTATGGATACCAGGGGTTCTGAATCTATTAAGCATTAATCCAAAGCATGAAAAACATATACCTGTATTTCTTTGGCTAGCAGTTTTTTTTGTTTTGTTCGCAGTTTTGTGTACTGTTTTGCAATTACATACTTTAGGGGAGCTGTTTGGTGGTTTTAAAAGATATTTTCAAGCCTTTGGGCTCATGCTTGCTTTGGCAACCATGGTTCTCACTAGAAAAGACTTTGATGCTTGGTTAAATCTGTTGTTGGGTATTGCACTACTCCAGCTACCGTTTGCATTGTTTGAAAGGTTTGTGCTTGTTCCTCTGCGTGGCGGTATAGCTTTAAGTGGTGGGCAATCAACAGATGTCGTAGCTGGCACTATGGGTGCAAATATCGATGGAGGAAGCCCTAATGCGATTATGGTGATATTTGTACTAATTGCATTTACTTTTGTTTTTTCTCGCTGGAAAGAAAAATTAATTAATAACTCTCGAATGTTATGGCTGAGCCTAATCTTATTGACACCCTTAGTGTTAGGAGAAACAAAAGTAGTTATTGTCTTGTTACCGCTGTTGGGGTTAGTACTGCTTCGCAAAGAGGTAATTCAAAATCCTACAAAATATCTGCCATTATTAGGGGGTTTTATGGCAGTAACAGTTGCTTTAGCTTATGTCTATTTTCATTTTATGCTTGACAGTAACATTGTTGAAGGCATTCAAGGTATATTGGCTTATAACTTTGAAGAAAAAATTGGCTACGGTACTTCACTGCTCAATCGTACTACTGTGATGACTTTTTGGTGGAGCTTGCACGGCTGGAATAATCCTATTTCATTTCTATTTGGCCATGGCTTGGGTAGCTCATATGGTGCTGGTTACGATGCTGGCCATATCGCACAAATATATCCAAATTACGGCATAAGTCTCACCACGATTTCCAGTCTTTTATGGGATCTAGGTTTAGTTGGGTTGGTGTTGTACATTAGTATCTTTATATTAGCTTGGTTTCAATTGGGTAGAACATGGAAAATTACTAACAGTGCAAAGATCAAGGCAGATTGCATTTCTATTCAAGTAGGTATTGCGCTGACCTTATTTTTTCTGCTTTATTCTGATAGTCAGGTAAATTTATTAGTCCATGAGATTATTAGTGCGGTGCTACTGGGATATGCTGCATTTCTATGCCAAGAGCAACGGCGCGCGACAATTACAGCCTCCAACCAAGACAAGTAGCACTAAACCTCGTGCATATTCTTTATTTAACTGCCGAACAGTGGCCAACCTATAGGACGGATTTAACCGTTTTATTCGGCAAGTATCTTCCTCGCTTAGGCATTACATGTGATTTGGTGACTGAACAAAATATTGCGCACGATATTACTAAAACAACTTCATGGCCAGCGGGTAAAGCAATACTGTGTAAAGTTCCAGCAAATCGCGCAGGGCAGTATATCGTTAAGTTTTTACACCTGTGCAAAGTGTTAATCACTAGTGACTATAGGCATTATCATGCGGTGCAGGTTAGAGATATGACACTTATCGCATTGCTGGCGATTGTGATGTGCAAGTTTAAAAAATGCCCATTTTACTATTGGCTTTCTTACCCACAATCTGAAGGTCAAATACAACGAGCAAAGGCACGTGGATTTAGTGGAAGTATCAGGTACTGGTTTCCGTTAATTCAAGGCAGTATCGGGCAGATATTGCTCTATAAATTAATACTCCCAAACGCACAACACATCTTTGTACAATCTAAAACCATGCTAGAAATGGTTGCTAAGTATGGTATAGCTAAAGAAAAAATGACACCAGTGCCGATGGGTGTAGATTTGGAAGTAGCTCAACAAAAATTGCTACCAAGCGATGATCCTTT
This sequence comes from Methylotenera sp., assembly GCA_031379885.1. Taxonomy (GTDB): domain Bacteria; phylum Pseudomonadota; class Gammaproteobacteria; order Burkholderiales; family Methylophilaceae; genus Methylotenera_A. Next base: position 17,128 of record JANNFN010000109.1, on the reverse strand, counting down.
GTTGTCAAATAAACGAGTATTGGTATATCTCGGTACACTAGACCGAGTTCGGCAAATAGAAATTTTATTTAAAATGCTGGTTATAGTTCGTGAAAGCATCCCCAATATTCTACTAGTGTTGGCAGGAGATACAGAAGACAAGAAACATAGAGCTTGGCTACAAGAAGAGGCTATCCGTCTTGGCGTGATGGATTCTGTACTGTGGACTGGCTGGTTGCCTATGCAAGAGGCTTGGCGCTATGTGGCCGCTGCTGAAATTGGCTTGTCGCCCATACCGCGTGGATATTTGTTAGACATGGGCTCTCCTACTAAGGCTATAGAATATATGGCATTAGGGATACCTGTTGTGATGAATGATAATCCAGATCAAGCATTAGTTGCTCGTGAAAGTGGCGCTGCAACCTGCGTTCCGTTTGATGCCCAATCATTTGCAATGGCGATCACTAACTTATTAAATGACCCCATAGCTAAAGCTGATATGCAATTAAAAGGTATTGAGTATGTGAATAAAGTGCGTGGTTATGAGCAACTTGCGACTCATCTTTCCTCAACATATCATCATCTCATCTCAAAACTGTCATAAAACTTAACTATGATGTAGCGGTAGTTTTATCACTACCGATGCTTAATTCTTCATAGGGTTTTAAATGTCTCAACATTCAAACAGTAATGTCCTATATCGCAATTATTTAGGACATATTGAATTCATTAAAACGGTATTTAGGTCAATAGTTTGTAAGATTCTTAATAGTTGCTCGTTGAATCATATTAAAAATGGCGAAAAGCAGCTCGTGGCTTTTACGTTTGATTTTATTGGCCACCAAATTAACTTAAAAGGTTTTTATGAGCGACAAGAACTTGTCGCTACTTTTAATTATTTGAGTGAACACAATTATATCAACGGCTTTGCCGCAGATATTGGTGCAAACATAGGTAACCATAGTTTATTTTTCCGCAGATATTATCCAAAAGTTTTCAGTTTTGAGCCTAATCTAAGAACATTTAAGGTTTTGAGTTTAAATTCAGAGCTTTCCGAAAATGTTCACTGCTTTAATGTTGGCTTGTCGGATACAGAGCGTACTGCATTTTTAAATATTAATACTGCGAATGTCGGCGGTTCTCATCTTGCAGCAGATGAGTCTTACAGAAGTAATGCTCAACAAGAAATTCAGCTTAAAACACTCGATGGATTCTCTAATAAATTTGATGGTAAATTAGGGCTAGTAAAAATTGATGTAGAAGGGCATGAGCTTTCAGTACTTAAAGGTGGTATGGAAATTCTGTCTCGCGATAAACCAGTTATTCTATTTGAGCAGCAAGTCGAAAATTTTACCAACGGCCAATCGCTAGTATATGAGTACCTCAAGTCAATAGGGTATACAAAATTTGCCATTGTTAAAGCTACCCCGGACGTTTCTGCTTCGGTTCCTAAAGTGATAAGAAGTTTAGCCATGGTCGTGTTAAGACTAATCTTTGGTTTAAGTTATGAAGTGCAGTTGATAAAAGATCTCCCCGTTGATTCTTATCCTTTTATTATCGCTTTACCAGATTAGTAAGAGCAGTTTTGTATGAAGAACCTCCAAGAAAAACGTCCTATATTTACTGTATTTACTCCCACATTTAATCGCGCCCACACATTACATAGAGTTTACGATAGTTTGAAGTCGCAAACATTTAGAGATTTTGAATGGTTAGTAATAGATGATGGTTCAACAGATGGTACATATCAACTCATTAAAGACTGGCAACAATCAAGTGAGTTTCCAATTGTTTATCTGCAACAACCAAACTACGGTAAGCACATCGCGTTTAATCGCGGAGTAAAAAAGGCGAGAGGAGGTTTATTTTTACCTATCGACTCTGATGATGCCTTTTTGCCAAACTCATTGGCGGTTATGCGGCACTGGTGGCAATTGATCCCTGAAAATGAGCGCCAAAGATATACAGGTATCGTTACTTTATGCCAGTTTGAAGATGGGCAAACCTGTGGAGATATTTTTGCAGCACACCCGTTAGATACCAATGCCCTAGATTTGCGCTACAAATATAAAAAACGTGGTGAAACTTGGGGGTTTCACCGTACAGTAATACTTAAAAAATATCCATTTCCAGAAGATGTTTCAGTACGGTTTGTTCCAGAGAATATTGTATGGGATGCAATTGCTAAAGAATACAAGATTAGATGTATTAATGAGCCGCTGAGGGTATTTTATCAAGATTCTGGTAATCAAATCACAAAGGCAGACCCTAAGAAAAAAGCCTTAGTAAAAGATTACTTTTTGCAGATGCTCAATCGTGATTTGAAATATTTTTTGGATGATCCTAAAACGTTTATCAAATGGTCAGTACTTTATGTTCGTTATAGCCTGCATGTTGGTGATTTTAGGTTTATGAGTCCATCTAGATATAATAGTAGCGGTGCTTTTTTACTCAGCATAGCGGCTATAGCTCCGGGAGTGATTTTCTATTTATTCGATATGGTTAGCGGATTAAGTAGAAATTGAAGCAGAATTTTTTAACTTTAGATGGCATGCGGGGAATTGCTGCTATTTTTGTTCTGATATTCCACACATCTTCATATTGGGGCGGTTTCACTTTTTATCACAGCTACCTGGCTGTTGACATGTTTTTTCTATTAAGTGGTTTTGTGATTGGGCATGCTTATGAAGACAAGCTAAATCGTGGAACTATAACGACAAAAGATTTCGTCCTTATACGTTTAGTACGTCTATATCCAATGTATTTTATAGCAGGATTTTTTGCGCTAGTTGTTTTTTTATTCAAATATTTGTTCGATCAATCTGAAGCCTCAAACTACCTTTCTAGTTTAATCAGCTCTTACGTGCTGATGGGTTTTTTTCTGCCATCATCACTAGTAGGGGGGATTTATTTTTTCCCACTAAATGGCCCTTGCTGGTCAATTTTTTATGAACTCATTATTAATTTTATCTACGCATTTTTCAGGCTAAAGCTAAATAATAAGACTATTTTGAGCATTATTTTTATACTTGCATGTTTGATGGTGGGATTAGCATTTTTGCATGGCAAGTTAGATGCTGGAAATACGTGGCGATATACTTCGATTGCAGCTGGATTAACTCGCAGTGGATTTGGTATTTTTCTGGGAATATATCTGAACAGGGGAGGAAAGAATTTCTTCCAAAATCTTGTTTTACCAAGTTGGATTGTCATAATTTTAATGTCATTAGTACTCATGATGCCAGATTTAAAAAGCATCAATGGCTTCTTTGATTTGTGTGCTGTATTTCTAATATTCCCCTTTTGTCTAGTTGTTGCAGCAAGATGCAAAAGTGGAGAGTTTATGGGCACTGTATTTAAATTGCTCGGTCAAGCAAGCTATCCAGTATATCTATTACATGTACCAATTTCTTCATTATTTTACATTTTAGGATTTGGCCTGCTTATTGAAAGATACGCACCATTAAGCGGTATTTCTCTAATCATTTTTTTAATCTACTTTTCAATTCAACTCGAAAAAATCTATGACTTACCTACAAGAAAATATTTGAGTAGTCGGTTAATAAAAAAGGCTTAACTGAATGAAAATTACCTCAAATATATTGATTCACAACACCACCTCACGTTGGACGGTTGTTCTATGTTTTATGGTTTGGATGCCATTGGCTTACGCAAGCGAATGGACGCCAGTAAAAGACATTTCATTAATAGTTGAAAAAGGTAGCATTTTAGATTTTTCAGAGATATTACCGCCTGCTAAACCTATTGAATCTTATGTTCAAGTTAATCCGCAGGGACAATTATTTATTGAAGGCCAATCTAGTTCTCAAAGATTCTTAATTGGTTCTTTGGGTTATGGCTTGGTACTCCCTAGCCATAATCTAATCGACTTGTATGTACAACAATTTCGTATGCACGGCTATAACATGGCTCGCTTGGATTTCGTTGAATCTATTTTAATGGAGGGACGAAAATCAGATTTTGACTACAATCCAGAACAGCTTGATCGGTTTAATTATTTGGTTGCAGCATTAAAAAAGAATGGGATTTATTTAATATTAAATGGCTTAAGTAATGATAATGGTGGCTATGGCAATATTAACGAGCGTTGGATAGGCAAAAAGCAACTTCATCAAGGCGTTTATTTTGATGCTGAAAAGCAAGCGCATTGGAAAAAAATGATGGCAACCATGTATGGCGCAGTTAACCCATACACTGGCGTGAGTATATTAAAAGACCCAACATTAGCAGGTTTGATCTTAGTCAATGAAGGCAATCTTGTTTTTGTTAATCGACAAGGGGTTTCACCTAGTTTAAAGCCCCACTTTTCTAAATGGCTAAAAGCAAAATATGGCAGTAATAAAGCACTAAAAGCTGCTTGGGGGAATGAATTTAAGTCAGATGAAGATATTGAGTCGAATCAAATAAATTTTCCAGCACCAGATGCATGGACATCACGACGTATGGCTGATGTGCAACAATTTTTTGTTGAAACTGAGAAAAAAACAGCTGATTGGATGACACAATACTTGCGAGCGCAAGGTTACAAAGGTTTAGTTACCAGTTATAACGTTTGGCATGCGCCAGAAGCGCAAGCAAGTCGAGGTCAGTTTGAATGGGTGGATATGCATAACTACTTTGCGCACCCTGAATACATTAGCCAGCAGGAAATACGTGTAAGACAAGACAGTATGCTTAAAGATGGTGCTGGTTATATTAGAGAGCTCACTTCGGCTAAACATATTGGAAAAGCATTTACCGTAACAGAACATGGGCAAGTGTTTTGGAATCAATACCGACGTGAAAATGGACTGGCATTGCCTGCCTACGCGTCATTGCAAAGCTGGGATGGCATTTGCCAACACTCTGGCGCGGTAGATTTAAGCTATGCGCCTTCAGTAGGACGTAAGAATTTTATAAATCCATTTGCAGTTGGCACTGACCCAATTTCGCGCGCAACGGAAACCTTAGCTGCTTTACTATTTCTGCGAGGTGATGTCTCACCAGCAAAACATACTATTGCTGTTAGATTTGGCCCTTCTGATGCTTATGATAAAAGTGCACATTTAGGCAATACTCCATCTGATATATCTAAATTAAGTTTAGTGACGGGTATAGGCCTAGATTGGCAAGGTAAAGCCAGTGCAAAATCAAAACCCATCACTTATGACGGCCAAGTAGAACTTAGCCAACCTAGCTTAAAAGTGCTCAAAAATGGCCTATTTGAGCCAGTTAAATCGGCGAGTAATTTAGGTGTAAAACTAGATGGTTTGGTAAAAAGCTATGCTGGGGACCTTGCTTATAAATTACAAAAAGTGAATGTTATTGCAGATGATAAGTGGTCGGCAAGAGTTAAAAATCTGCGAGATGCTCAGTTTCTTGATGCGAAAAATATCACTGACGCCAGCCAAGGCATTTACCAGAGTGATACTGGTGAAATTGTGCTCAATAGTCAGAAAAAGCAAATGACGGTGATCACGCTAAATACTGAAGCTATCGTATTTGATGAACCCAAACCAATTACGCTCAACCAACTTTCAATTCTTTCTGCTGATAGTGCCGCATTAGTGGCGGTTTCTGCAATGGATAAACAGCCGTTATCTACCAGCAAACGCATGCTAGTAGTGCTTTCAACCGATGCTAGAAATTCAAATATGCGTTTTAGTGATGTGGCAGAAACTACATCGACAGATTTAGGAACAACCCCAGTGCTTATTCGTTCTACTAAGATAAAACTTGCTTTAAAAAATACTAATAAAGCAAAATTAAAGGTATTTTCAACCAATTTGCGTGGTCAACGGCAAGATGTAATCAATGTGCAACAAACTGATACTAGTATTGAGTTTGAGCTAGACATTAGCAAACTCACGCATGGTGCAACCACCTATTTTGAAATAAGTGTTTAGATTATTGTTATGAAGAAAATAGATAATTTAAACAGAAAATCTCTCGCTATTATTGTGCCCGAACTCTTACCAGTACCTCCTGTAAAAGGCGGTGCGGTAGAGTATTGGGTGCATGAGGCGTCTAAGCGCTTAAACCAAGCTAAATTTGATATTAGTATAGTTTCAAGACCAGCTAATGCAGAGGGTTTTGAAGGTGTTAACTACTTAAAAATTCCATGGACTAAAACCGAGTTATTTTTTCATCGATTAAAAGAACGTTTAACATGGCATAACCCATTACGCTATTTGGCAAAAATACAAAATGTAGCTTCTTACGGTCTGCGCATGGCAAAGCTTGTGCGTGAATTTGATTTGGTGGTGATTCATAACGAACCAAATTTATTGTTTTTTCTAAAAGATAATCCGCAGCAAAAAGTAATATTGCATATGCATAACGAACATTTGACGATACGGATGTTTAGGCCACTCTATCGCCATACACTCAAAAAAGTTAATTCTGTCATATGTGTAAGTGATTATATAAGGCGTTCTGCAATACAGCATTTTCCAGAATATGCAGATAAATTTATAGTGGTTTTTAATGCCACTGACCCTGATGTTTTTAAGCCCTATGGCGAAGAAGCAGTTAAACAGTTAGCAGAGATTGTAGCGTTAGAAGCAGATACAAAATATTTGCTTTACGTTGGCAGGCTCACTGAAATTAAAGGCGTGCATGTGTTAATTCAGGCGTTTGAGCAGGTTCATCAGCATTTGCCTAACGCTAAGCTTATTATTGTTGGTAGCTCTTTTTTTGAGGGTGCTGCTAAAACTGATTATGAGCAAACCTTAACAGAGCTAGCAAAGCCCATCAGTCAACACATTATTTTCACGGGTTACATTCCTCATGAAAAACTTAAGTACCTATATTCAGCAGTAGATATGGTTGTGCTGCCATCTATCTGGCAAGACCCTTGCCCATTGGTGGTGTTAGAAGCTATGGCTTCTTGCAGCTGTTTGGTGAGTTCTGCAGTTGGTGGAATTCCTGAAGTTGTCGAGAATGGCATTAACGGCGTATTGGTAAAAGAAGCAGACGTTGATGCTTTAGCGCAAGCTGTATCGGAGGTTTTGCAGAACGCTAAAAATAAGTACCAAATGGAACTCGCTGCGCGCAAGAAGCTTCTTGCTGGTTATACGTGGGAAAGATTAGTGGCTGAGTTAGAGGCTGCCTTTTGATAAAAAAGACCACACATCTTGATTGGCTAGATGCTATTAGAGGCGCAGCCGCACTCTATGTGGTTTGCCATCATGCGGTGATGCAAGTCATCGTGGTAGGGGATCATGCACACGATCTATTTTATCGTTTATTGCAATTGCTAACTTCTTACGGGCATTATGCTGTTGATGTCTTTATTGTGCTGTCTGGCTATAGCCTAATGCTACCTATCATTGCAAAACAACAGTTTGGCAATATTTGGATATTTTATTTACGTCGAACTATACGAATAGTTCTGCCATATTTTGCCACACTCATTTTCACTTTAATAATCATCTATTTTTGGTTAGGTGTAAATGATGCCTCGCATTGGGCAGAAGTTAGCCTGCCTGTAACAAAAGACAATATTTTCAAGCATATATTGTTAATTCATCAGTGGTTTCCTGATGCCGCAAATAAAATCAATCCAGCTTTTTGGTCAGTTGGTGTTGAATATCAAATTTATTTCTTATTCCCACTTTTTTACTTGTTAGCAAGAGGTATTGGGTTCGTTAAAACATTTATTGTTATCACTCTGACTTCTTATGTTTTATGGGCTGTTTGCTATTACTTTGACATTTTAAATCCTAGTGCTAATGGCACGTCTTTATATTACTGCTCATTATTTTTTATGGGGATGCTTGCCGCTCAATTCACAAAACAAACTCAAGAAACAACTAATTCATATTTGCTAGAAGTGGTAAACATTCACTCGTTAAAAATTGCGGCATTGGCATTTATTGGAATTCTTATCACTGCTACAGTGGGTTTTGTAGTATCGCGTTCTGAGTATTCATTTTACTTTCCACTTCAAGTGCAAAGCTTTTTTGTTGGATTGTTTTTTGCCATTCTGTTGTATTTAAAAGGCAGAAATAAAATTTTTATAAAGAAAGTTAAGTTTCTAGGGATTATTTCATCAAGTTTGCAATGGCTCGGAACAATGGGTTTTTCTATCTATTTATTGCATGATCCTATTGTTGCATTGGTTTGGAAATATGTAGTCATTCCATTGAGCTTGCCTTTTTATTGGCTTCAAGCTTTAACGGAGCTAATGATAAGTCTTTTAGCAACATGTTTTGTGGCAATGCTATTTTATAAATTTGTTGAGTTGCCATGCCATCAATTAAGTAAATCAATAGTTAAAAGATGAATATTCTATGATTGCAATCGTATATCCTCAGTTTTACGGCGTTGGCGGTATAGCGCGCTATCTAGACTCATTTTTAGCTAACCTGCCAGCGGATCATCCAACAATCTATTTGATTACAGGGGATGAGCATCGCGTGGAGCGCCATTATGACAATGTTGAGTTGATTCATTTGCCTTTTAGCTCCAGTCGGTTCAATTTAATTTTTTGGTCACTTAAGGTGCGTAAGTTGTTAAATCAATTGTATAAAGAGAGAAAAATACAATACGTTAACTTGCACATTCCGCCTCTCATTCCAGGGCTATTCATGCCTAAGCATATTCCACTTTTATTAACCGCGCACACTACTTATGTGGGCATGTCTGGCAGATTTTACAAAACGCCGTACTTTCTAAGTCAATGGAGCGACTTAGAGATTAAATTTAAGTTGTGGCTAGAGCATCGTATTTTTAAACAAGCAGTAAAAATTATCACGCTTACCGAGCAAGGCAATCAGGAGTTACTCACTTATGGCATTAAAACCTCCATTGAAATAATTCCAAACGGCGTGGATATTTCATTGTTTATACAAGATGATGCTGTATTGAAAGATTACGATGTATTATTTTGTGGCCGCATAGAACATCGAAAGGGTAGTCGTGCCATGGCGCAGCTTTGCCAAGCGCTTATTCTACAAAAAAATGATATTCGTATATTGATTGTTGGTTATGGTGATGATGATGCTTGGGTAAAAGGGCAGTTAGCATCATATAGCGGTAACATTAATCTGACTGGTAAAGTGAGTTTTTCTGAAATGCAGCAGTATTATCAAAGAAGTAAGTTATATGTTTCTACGTCATATTACGAAGGTTTGCCAGGCACGTGTCTAGAGGCAATGGCGATGGGTTTGCCAGTTGTAGCTTGGGATTTTTTGTTTTACAGAGGTTTAGTAGAGCAAGACGAAACAGGATTTTTAGTTGAACCCAACAATATCAATGCAATGGCAGAAAAAATTATTGAGTTATTAGGTAAAGCTCATGTTATTTCTTACATTCAGCGCAACAGTAGGCCTTATGTGGAAGAGAATTTTAATTGGAAAAACTTATCTTCAAAAATACTATTTGCATTAAGTCATTAGTTGATCAGCAGTCCTGGAATAATCCCGTAAGCACGATAGTTCAATAAGCGAAGTGATTTATTCTGCACTTTCTGTTACATGGAAAGTGTTTGTATAGTCTCTTCGGACTATGGCAACAGCTGTTGTAAGTCATCACGATGTCATTGTTTACAATTAAATTATAGCAATCCTAAATATTTGGTTCATTAATAATTAATATTTATCTAAAGGCTTTAAAATGAAAAACGCATTGATTTGTTCTGCTATAGCACTATTGTTTATTCCTTCTATTACATTGGCGAATAGCCCAATAGCAAATATTACTAAAGAATGGACGTTTACTCACTCACTTGCGGGCAGCGGAGGACAAACTTCTGAAATCTCAGCTTATGATGCAATTACTAATACAATTTGGGTGGCTGGCATTGTTGGTGTTGACGTATTGGACGCAACAAACGGCTCTTTAGTACAACACATTGACACTTCAAGTTTTGGGACTATCAATAGTGTGGCAATTAAAAATGGGCTAGCTGCATTTGCTATCGAGTCTACTGTTAAAACAAACCCAGGTATTGTGCAGCTTTATGATACGGCCTCGCGTTCACTCTCCAGTGGCATTAACACTGTTACTGTAGGCGCTCTACCAGATATGCTAACATTTACAGCAGATGGATCTAAATTATTAGTGGCTAATGAAGGCACACCTACAACTTATGGTGTGCGGATTGGCACGACTACACCTAGAAATTATGGCTCTGCCGCGGTTGATCCTGCAGGCAGTGTGAGTATTATTAATATGAACACACGTACGGTGACGGCTACCCCTGGTTTTGTTGGAGTTACACAAACAGGTAGTAATATTCGCACCAATACTGGTATGGATTTTGAACCAGAATATATTGCAGTGAATTCTGCCGGTACAAAAGCTTACGTAACATTGCAAGAAGCCAATGCAATTGGTGTTTTAGATTTAAATACAAATACTTTTGAAAAAGTAGTGGGCTTGGGGGCTAAAGACTTTAGCGTAGCGGGCAATACTGTGGATATTGCAAGTAATAGCTCGATTAGTTTTGTTGCAACCAACGCAAAAGGTTTATATATGCCAGATGGTATTGCTGCTTATGAGGCGAATGGCAATACTTATTTGGTCATGGCGAACGAAGGTGATTTCCGCGAGGATGACGGTGACCGTTCTAACGGCAGTACCGTTGGAGGCACAGGTTTGTTGGCTGGTACGCGCATTTCAAATACCGACTCTTCTACAGGTAGTCTTTTTTTGGCGGGAGCTCGCTCTTTCTCTATTCGTGACGTAAACGGCACTATAGTATTTGATAGTGGTGATTTCTTAGATAAAAAAGCGGCCGAATTGGGTATTTATGATGACACAAGAAGTATTCAAAAAGGTGTTGAGCCAGAAGGTGTCGAATTGTTAAGTTTAGGTGGGCGCACTATTGCAGCCATTGGTTTAGAAAGAACACTTAAAGGTGCAGTGGCTTTATATGATATTACCGACCCAACAAATGCTACGTTTTTAGATATGCTAGTAACAGATGGAGATTTAGCGCCAGAAGGACTTGAGGCATTTGAATTTAATGGCAAATCATACCTTGCTGTTGCAAATGAAGTCTCAAATACCACCACTTTATATTCTATTACGCCAGTACCTGAGCCAGAATCTTATGCAATGATTTTGGCAGGTCTTGGTTTGGTAGGTTTCACAGCTCGCCGTAGAAAATCACAGTAAATTTTTTTGAATTGACAGTCAGCTAAATTTCATACTTATACATGTGATTTAGCTGACTTTTTAATTCGAAATCACATCTAACAATATGATGTAAAATAAGTCTTTCTAGCAATTTAATATTTAAATTTCTCTTGCAACCTCTTCATGATGTATTAAAACAACGTACCCCTAAGATTGGGATTACTAAGCTTTTAATTGGTATCAATTGCATGGTGTTTATAGCCATGCTGATTAATGGCGCTGGCTTCTGGCACTCGCCTAATGGTGTACAGCTTGCATGGGGAGCTAATTTTGGCCCTGCTACACAAGATGGGCAATGGTGGCGTTTGGCTAGCGCCATGTTTTTGCATTTTGGCGCACTACATCTTACGCTCAATATGTGGTCGCTTTGGGATGCTGGACAATTGGTCGAGCGCATGTACGGTCATATTCGTTTTGTGTGTATTTATCTAGTTAGCGGTCTATCAGGCAACCTGGTTTCACTGGTATTTCACGGCAACTTAGCTGTTTCAGGCGGTGCATCAGGTGCTATTTTTGGTATTTATGGAGCTGCACTTATATTTCTGTGGCGCGAGCGTGCTGCAATTACTCCTCACGAGTTTCGTTGGCTATTTTGGGGGGCTTTAGGTTTTGCTTCAGCTACTATTATTTTAGGCTTTATAGTTCCAGGCATTGATAATGCGGCGCATATTGGCGGATTTGTAATGGGAGTTTTGGCTAGTATTGTATTTGCACAATCAATCACAGTTAAAGCGATGCCTATAAAATCCGCCTTAGTCGCGGCTTCTATTATTGTTATAGCTGCTTTGGTGCTTTTTCTGAATATCCCTGCGCCCAAATATCTCTGGAGCGATGAGTTGTTAGTACGCAATCAGATTAGCGAGTTTTTAAATCAAGATCAAGCAATTAACCGGTCATGGCTGGAAATCATGCATGAAGGCAAGCAGGGCAATAAAACCTTTGATGAAATTGCAGGTAGGATAGATTTTGATATTAGCGAACCTTATGAAGATAGTTTCGAAAAGTTGTCACGGCTACCTACCAACCCGGCCTTACCCTCTGCAGCTCAACTAGAAAGCCTATTAAAGTATGCCTGGCATCGCAAAGAAGAATCCAAAGCGCTAACAGAAAAACTTAGGATGCAAAAGTGAAGTATTGTTTCCAAACATAGTGATAGATATTTTTTGCAATTATTTAACTTCTTTCACCTCGCTATTATCAACTAAACAATAGATATTTTATTTTAAGATTTGTGTCTACCTTTACTATTTATTATCATGAGGGTAGAAATGAATAGATTTCTCTAATTGATGGGGTCCTAAATATGCGCACTGTTTTGATTGCTAACTCTAAAGGTGGTAGCGGAAAAACGACGTTGGCTACCAATCTCGCAGGATATTTCGCTTCACAAGGTCGGCGTGTGGTTTTGTCCGACTTAGACCGTCAACAGTCGGCTCTAGATTGGCTTAAGCGACGCTCTAAAATACTTCCTCGCATTCAGGGGATTGACGGACGTACTCAGCGCAATATTGACTCTGGTGCGGAATGGGTAGTAATCGACTCTCCTGCTGGGTTGCATGGAGAGAAGCTGACTGAAGCCATTAAGCAAGCTGATTGGGTGATTGTGCCAATGCAGGCGTCAGCTTTTGATATTGGCGCTACTAGTGATTTTTTAGATGCATTACGCGAGGAAAAAGCCATCCGAAAGGAGCGTGCTTTTGTCGCTATGGTGGGTACCCGAGTAGATGTTCGTGCACGATCGCTCAACACCCTAAATGCATTCCTGCAAGACACGGGTTTTCCTGTACTTACTTGCCTGCGAAATGCACAGGTCTATGTACATGCTGCAGAGCAAGGTGCCAGCCTGTTTGATTTCAGGCCTTCTCTAGTAGTGCGCGATATGGAACAGTGGGAGCCATTGCTGAACTGGTTGGAGGAAACAGGCCGCAATGGCAAGCGAGGTTGAACTCAAACTGCGCATAGCGACTTCAGATATTGCCCATCTGAAGTATCATGCTAACATTAGTGGTGCATTGGTAGGTAAGCCAAAAATACGCAGTCTCATCAGTATTTACTATGATACTCCGCAACTCGCGCTACTTGATCTTGGCATTAGTTTGCGTGTGCGGCGGGTGTCTAGAAATTGGATTCAGACTATCAAGATAGATGCTAAAGCATTGGTCGGACTTCATAAGCGCTATGAGCTGGAAGATGTTATCGCCTTTGGGCATCCAGATTTCAGCAAGATTACTGAACCAGCGTTAACTAAAGTATTTGATAATGAAGAATTACGGGAATTGCTTGCTCCCATATTTAGTACCGAGGTAAAACGCACTGAGTGGCAGCTCGTCTTCGATAATGGCGACCAGATTGAGCTTGCTCTCGATTTAGGCGAACTGGTGGTTGGAGAAAAGCGTGAGCCAATCAGTGAAATTGAGCTAGAACTGAAAAGTGGCAATGCGGGTCGCCTATTCGAATTTGCACTGCATCTACAACAGAATATCCCATTGGAGCTTGTGAATAGTACAAAAGCGCAGAGGGGCTATGCTCACTACAGATATCAACCACCTGTTGTAGTCAAGGCGAGGTCAATTAAAATGCATCGCGATTGGAGTGCAGATGAAGCACTGAAATTGATTGTCTGGGAATGCGTTGCTCATCTTCAAGGCAACCAAGACATGGTGTTGAGTGGTGAAGATATAGAAGGTGTGCACCAGATGCGTATTGCTTTGCGCCGATTAAGATCTGCTTTTAATGTTTTTCGTCAGATAGTGAGCAAACAAAGTTGTGCAAGTTTCATTGAAGAGCTACGCTGGATTGCTGGCGTGCTTGGCATTGCACGTGATCTGGATGTGCTTGTAAAACAAACACTACCGCCTTTGCTAGAGCAGCTACACGATCAGCCTAGTTTAATTCAGCTCAACGAGATGGCTGAGTATGAGAGGCAGCAGGCTTATGTAGAGGTTCGCAAAGCGCTTTTATCTCAGCGCTATCAACGACTACTTCTAATTCTTGGAGACTGGTTAGAAAATGAGCGCTGGAAAGATGCAAGGTCTGTTGAATACAGTGTTTTTGATATTGCGGACGCTAAGCTTGCCGAACGCTACAAGCAATTAAAAAAACATGCACGACGCCTAATGTACGCACATGAAGAAGAGCGCCATGCTACCCGCTTAGCCGCTAAGAAGTTACGTTATGCAGCAGAATTTTTCGTCAGCTTTTACCCCAAATCCAGATCGCATGATTTTCTACAAGCGCTGGGCAAGTTATTGGGTATTCTCGGCAAACTTAATGATTCCACCACCACTATGAGCCTCATTCATCGCTTAATTGACGAACATCCTGAATCTGCCCTTAACGAAGCGTTGTACTTGTTTACTGGGTGGAACGCATGTAACGTTATGCTCGATAAAAAAGATATGGGGCATATTTTGGATCAATTTTATTCCAAAAAATGCTCTGATTGAGTGCAAGCTCTACTATGGCTTAACATTTGCAGATTCACTAAGTCACTAATCTAGCTCTTCCTATTTTCACAAAAATGTAACACACCAATGACTGTAGTTACTTATAATGGCAAACATAATTTACTTTATTGGAGGGTAAATGAAAATTAAAAAAGCTAGTGACGAGTATATTGAAAAAGCAAAGAATTTGACCGAGGAAGAAGTTGAGAAGCTGCAAAGTAGAATGCGTGGAAAGTTAACTCGCAGAGCTGAAGATAAAAAAGTCAGCTTGGTAGAGGCCTTAGCAATTCAACTTGAACTTGATGATGAGCAGCTTGCAGAGTGGCGTGAAAATATTCAGGCAATAAGAAAAAAAGATAAAAAATAGGCACTAATTTTTATTTATTGCTAATTTATCTAATAATGTTTGAGTGTATATAGGCAGCTAGCATCCTTAGAGATCAAGGGCAGCAACGTTAGATTTCTGCCTAAAAAATACCAGCTTATGCTGGTATTTTTTATTCAACCTGTGGAGATTAATTCTTTTAAAGTAACGTTAAATAGTTATGTCAGCTCGAAAAAGCTATTTCTTACTAGACTAAATTTAGTTAGCTTTGCGGCGACGTGCCATAAACCCCATCAAGCCCAAACCAGCTATTAGCATTGCATAGCTTTCCGGTTCAGGTATTGGCTGCGCAATATTCAAGACACCTGCATAGGATCCTCCAGATGAGCCTGCTACAGTCCCTTTAATTTGAAGTGTATAGGTGCCAGCAAGTAAAGATATTGGGTTTAATACAACAGTCGTAATGCCCACGGTTGGGCTGAAATTAACGGTGGTTCCCCAATTGTCTATTAGTGTGCCTGGAGCAACAGCACCTGTTTCATGTGTGCTACCAGTATATAGGCGAGCACGAAGATTTGTCAGACCCAAGATAGTATCTAAGTTTATAGAGGAAGTGACTGAGTTCGCAGAACCATTTGGAATAGTAAAAATATAATCATCCCAAAATGTTGTCCCAGAAGAGGCACTAGCGAAAGAATTGCTGTATGCGAGTGAGGTTGGTAAAGATCCAACTGATAGGTTAGTGATTGTGTCAGCATAAGCATTAACGCTGGAAATGCAAAATATAACTGCTAAGATGACACTTTTAAATAAATTCATTTTTAAGCTCCTAATATAATAAATATTTAATCGAATTAAATTTTCTCGATTGAGTCATTTTATTGAGTAATTGTGTCAAATGTAGAAGCCCAGTTAGAGTGATATATAGTCTACTAGGACTATATTTTATGAATAAATCATTATTTTTCTACTGCATTGAGTGATAAACCTTTAACTCAATGCTGGATATTTGATATTTACTTTTAAGCTGATTTAACGTTATTAAAATCAATGTGTTACCAGAGAGCCTGACAGTTCCAGTCATTACCCATAGCGGACATTGCAATTGCACCAATTCAGACAATTATTAATCTACAGTTTTGCCTATAGCATCAATCTCTTCTTTAATTTTCATATTATCTAGTTTGCTAAATGGTAGTGCTGTAAAAAGCTTGATACGATTCTGCAAGTAATTTGAAATCTTTCTGAATGCTGCGAGTTTTTCTTCATCCGTGCCCTCTACTGCGGCAGGGTCTTCAACGCCCCAGTGTGCTGTCATCGGCTGTCCAGGCCAGTATGGGCACATTTCACCAGCTGCGTTATCACACACAGTAAACACAAAATCTAAATGCGGTGCACCCTCTACAGCAAATTCATCCCAGCTCTTGCTTCTTAGCCCCTCTACAGATAGGCCGTGACTCTTGATGGTTTGAATTGCAAATGGATTGACTGTGCCATTTGGATGACTACCCGCACTGTAGGCTTTAAATTTGCCCTTACCCCAATGTTCCATCAGTTTCTCAGCCATGATGCTACGCGCCGAATTACCAGTACATAAAAAAAGTACGTTATACACTTTGTCAGACATTATTGACCTTCCTAATAAATTCTTAATTGCCCAGAACGATTATTTAGTTACGATTATTTAAATACGATTAGCCGCATTTAGCTTTTCTTGAGACGAATTGAATTTTCTCAGTCGCTGGCACACAACATGCAGCACTAGGTTCTGCACTCTCTTGACCACTGAATGTAGGTGCGCTGTCTAATGTGCGATAGGTTTCCCATGCAATACCCGATGGGTCTTGTACCCAATGCTTATCTGATTTTGCATAGCAACAGGTAGTGCCTTTTTCAGTCAGTAAGCTCAGTTCGGCTTTCTCTAATCGGTCTTTAATTTCTGATAGTTCTGTATCGCTTTCCACTTGAATGCCGATGTGGTCTAAGCCTGCGTTGGCACCGCGCTTGCTGATTGCAAAGTTGACTAATGGGTCATCCAGCATCCATTTCGCATAGTCAGGGTTTGAGACGGTAGGTGTTGCACCAAATAGGCTGTTATAAAAACTGATACTTTTATTCATATCGTCTACTGAGACGTGCAGATGCATTCTTTTCATATTGTTAATTCCTTTTGTTCGGTTGTACAGGTTAATTCAGGGCTGCATATTTTTGCACCACCACAGCAGTTTTCTGT
>JANNFN010000027.1:0-12571 GCA_031379885.1 Methylotenera sp. | reverse complement strand
CTGGTGCCCAACCAACGCATGATCACCCATATTAAGCGCGTAGATAGTCCACAACAAGCCAGCGCCGATTAAAGCCGATGCTGATTTATTGACATTGATAGGGTGCTCGAAAGCAATGGCGGCGTAAGCCAATATAAATACAACAGAGAGTGCGGTTAGCATGTGATTACCAAATACCAGTGAAGTTACTTGGATTTTACTCTAAAAAATACTATAAGAATAAAACGAGCAGTGTATAGCTATCCAGTTTTAATTACTAACTGTAAAAAATCCTAGCGTTGATTAATTTGCGCATTAGCAATGGCTTTATTGCCCTCGCGTTCATACTCAATAGCAACGTTTTTGCCTTGAAATTTGCGTACCAATGCTGAAAATTCTTCTGGTTTATTCAATTCTGTATCACTTAATTTAAGCAAAACATCACCGCGTTTTAAACCTGCATTTTCAGCTGGTGAGCCTTTAATTACCGCCAATACTTTTAAACCTTTATTTTCAACCACCTGCTCAGTATCGTCCATCTTTCTGGGTACAAGTTTAATAATATGTACACCCAGCAATGGTGCGGGCAATTTCGCCCAATAACTTGCGTAGTATTTATATTGCGTTGGTTCTTCAACTAAGTCTTTTTGGTCAACTTCACCACCACCTTTTTTAGCGGCTTCCTTAATCAGTTGCATTTTAGAAACGGCGGCCTTTGCCGAACCATATTTGCTATACACCAACACAGTATCTGCCTTAATCGCTTTAGCATGCTGCAATGCAAGCTCTGCAGGCACTTCACCCGCCTCAAAGCCACTAGTGCCCATCATATCGTAGCCACTTTCTAGCATACTGATGTTGTCTTCATCTTTATGATTGCTCACATACATTTTGGTATCAGGATTTGCCTGCATGGAGACCAAATTGCCCGTATTTTGTGCTTTGTAATTTTGCTGATAAAGATTAACATCTGCCGCAAACAACTTACTTGCCATGAATAAAATGCCCATGGCCAAAAGGCTAATCAGCATGATTTTAGCTTGTCTGGTTTTTTTATCTAATAACACCGCTGTTTTAAGCGCGGAAGAAGTGCCTGTTAAAGAATTGCTCATTTTATGCATCTAAAAGTCCTTTATAATTAGTCATTATGGCCAACATTAACTACGACACACAAATGACAAAAGAATTCATTAAAATCGGTTTAGTTTCTATTAGCGATCGCGCATCCTCTGGCGTGTATGAAGATAAAGGCATCCCAAGCTTGCAAGATTGGCTTAAACGCGCACTTATTACACCTATTATATTTGAAACACGTTTAATCGCCGATGAGCAAGAAGAAATTGAAAAAACATTAGTTGATTTAGTTGACTATCAAACTTGCCACTTAATTCTCACCACCGGTGGCACCGGCCCTGCAATACGTGATGTTACGCCAGAAGCAACGCTCGCAATTGGCGAAAAGTGCATGCCTGGTTTTGGTGAACAAATGCGTCAGATTAGCCTCAACTTTGTACCCACTGCGATTCTCTCTCGCCAAGTAGCTGTGATTCGTAAACAATGCTTAATTATCAATCTGCCTGGCCAACCAAAAGCCATCGCACAAACGCTAGAAGGCTTAAAAGACGCAGATGGCAAACAAACAGTGCATGGTATATTTGCGGCTGTGCCATATTGTCTAGATTTAATCGGCGCACCTTATATTGAGACTAATGAGGCCATAGTAAAAGCGTTTCGGCCTAAAAAGTAATGTCTGAGTTCGATTTAATTAAAAAATACTTCACCAAACCAACCCGCCACACTAGTTTGGGCGTGGGAGATGATTCGGCTTTAGTGAGGGTTGCAGAAGGCTATGAACTCGCGATTTCAACCGATATGCTAGTTTCGGGAACGCATTTTTTTGCCGATGCTGCGCCACATGATATTGGCTGGAAGGCGCTTGCAGTCAATGTTTCAGACATGGCGGCGATGGGTGCGCAGCCCAAATGGGCAACACTGGCGATTGCTCTGCCAGAAGTGAATGAAAGCTGGCTAGCTGAGTTTTCAAGCGGGTTTTTTGCCTGTGCCGATGCGTTTAATGTCGATTTAGTCGGTGGCGATACCACACGCGGGCCGCTCAATATAAGTGTAACTATTTTAGGTGAAGTGCCAACTGGCACAGCGCTTAAACGCAGCGGCGCGCAACTAGGCGACGATATTTGGGTAAGCGGTCAGCTTGGCAGCGCAGCATTAGGTTTGGCGCATTTGCAGGAAAAATTAACGCTAAAAGATGAATTGGATATTTGCTTAAAAATACTCAATACTCCTATGCCGCGCGCCGCACTGGGATTAGCTCTGCGAGGCATCGCTACAAGCTGTATTGATGTTTCGGATGGTTTATTGGCAGATTTAGGGCACATTCTTAATGCCTCAAACTTAGGCGCAGTATTAGATTTAGAAAAAATTCCGTGCATTGGATTACTAAAAAATAATCTAGAAAATCCACAATTTCAAGAGCTTGTACTTACGGGTGGCGATGATTATGAATTATGCTTTACCGCGCCGCCAAGCAAACGTGAAGCAATTAATTTGTTAAGTATGCAAGTGAATATTCCAATTACATGCATCGCCAGCACCCGCATGGCCAGTAGTTTAAATACAAGTGGCTTGCAGGCCATGTATAAAAACAAAAAATTAATGCTTTTAAAACAAGGTTTTGATCATTTTGGCTAATCCTGATATTAAATTTTTACTTAGTCATCCCGCACACTTTTTCGCACTGGGGTTTGGTAGCGGTTTGGCGAAAAAAGCGCCGGGCACGTTCGGAACGCTAGTGGGTTTTCCGCTGTTCTGGTTGATTTCTAATTATTCACTTAGCGCACAACTTTTAATCATCGCCTCACTATTTTTAGTTGGCATTTATTTTTGTGGAAAAACAGGTAAAGACTTGGGCGTGGTCGATCACGGTGCGATTGTGTGGGATGAAATTGTGGCGATAATGCTGGTGCTGGCCATTACGCCACTTA
The DNA here is from genome assembly GCA_031379885.1 of Methylotenera sp. Lineage (GTDB taxonomy): Bacteria > Pseudomonadota > Gammaproteobacteria > Burkholderiales > Methylophilaceae > Methylotenera_A. Next base: position 9,590 of record JANNFN010000027.1, on the reverse strand, counting down.
GTTATTTTTGGTGGTTTGTAGCGTTTTGTTTATTTCGGCTGTTTGATATTTGGAAGCCTTACCCAATTTGTTATTTTGATGCAAAACTCAAAAATGGTTTCGGCGTGATGTTTGATGATTTACTCGCTGCTGTTTATGCGATTTTAGTTTTGAAATTTATCTTATGGCCACTATCTCAACTTTAGCAATTGAACTTGGTGAAACGCTGAAAGAGCGCAATTTAACGCTGGCATTGGCAGAATCTTGCACGGGTGGCATGGTTGCGGAGGCAATTACCAGCGTGGCTGGCAGTTCGGCGTGGTTTGATCGCGGCTTTGTCACTTATAGCAACACCGCAAAAATTGAAATGCTGGGAGTGCGCGCTGAAACCTTAGAAAAATTTGGCGCAGTGAGCGAGCAAACAGCAACGGTAATGGCACATGGCGCGTTAAAGCACAGTCATGCGCAAATTGCTGGCAGCATTACTGGCATTGCTGGCCCAGACGGAGGCACGAAAGAAAAACCCGTTGGCACGGTATGTTTTGCTTGGGTTGGTGATAAATTATCGTTATCTACAACGACCAAAAGGTTTTTTGGCAACCGCGAAGAAATCCGACAACAAGCCACCATCACAATGATGGCTGGGCTTATTGAGCGTTTAAAGCTGGCAAATTAGTCGTGATCACGATGGCTGCGGCCGCCACGATCCCAATCTCCACGACCTCTGTCATGATGATCTCCGCCGCGATTCCAACCGTGATGACCCCAACTATTATGACCACCGTGATGGCTGTAACCGCCATAATTTTGGTAACCAAATGACACTACGGTTGGCGCATAGCCATAATAACGCGGTGCTTCACGATAATAAGTCACTGGTTGGCTGTAATAGACGGGCTCGCCGTAATAAACTGGTGCAGGGTAATAAACCACTGGTGGTGGCGCATAGCCATAACCACCCACGTTAATACCCAAACTAAAAGAATCGCGTGCTTGCGCGGTTGAAACTGTTGCCGCGCCTATTGCTAATGCTAGTACTGCAGAATGAAATATCTTCATACTCTCCTCCATCCAAAAAACTACTCTCCCTAGCCAAAAAACGTACTAAGTTCATATCCGTTGACATGTTAATTGAAAGCTTAGTTCATCTATTCTACATACAAATACCTGCCGATGACACCCAGTTTAGCTTACGTTAAAGCGTAAATTATGGAATAATTGCACCTTGAATTAAGTCGCTAAAAATAAAGGTAAAACATCATGGATGACAACAAAAGCAAAGCACTCGCCGCCGCATTAGCGCAAATTGAAAAACAGTTTGGCAAAGGCTCTATCATGCGCATGGGCGATAGCGATATTGGTGAGGATATTCAATCCGTTTCCACTGGCTCGCTTGGGCTAGATATCGCGCTAGGCATAGGCGGCTTGCCGCGCGGTCGTGTTATCGAGATTTATGGCCCTGAATCATCAGGCAAAACGACCCTTACTTTGTCAGTCATTGCGGAAATGCAAAAAGTGGGCGGCGTGGCCGCGTTTATCGATGCGGAACACGCGCTAGACCCACAATATGCGGCCAAGTTAGGCGTTAACGTGCCAGAACTATTGATTTCACAGCCAGACACTGGCGAGCAAGCGCTTGAAATTGTCGATATGTTGGTGCGCTCAGGTTCAGTAGATATTGTGGTCATCGACTCGGTTGCTGCGCTCACACCACGTGCTGAAATTGAAGGCGAAATGGGCGACTCACACATGGGTTTGCAAGCACGTTTAATGTCACAAGCTTTACGTAAGCTCACTGGCAACATCAAACGCACGAATACGATGGTGATTTTTATTAACCAAATCCGCATGAAAATTGGCGTAATGTTTGGCAGCCCAGAAACCACCACTGGTGGCAACGCGCTTAAATTTTATGCTTCAGTTCGCTTAGATATTCGCCGCACTGGCGCAATTAAAAAAGGTGACGAAGTCATCGGCAGTGAAACAAGGGTTAAGGTTATTAAAAATAAAGTTGCGCCACCATTCAGACAAGCCGAATTTGAAATTGTGTATGGCGAAGGCATTTCACGTTTGGGCGAGATTATCGAACTGGGTTCAAACCTGAAATTTGTTGAAAAGGCTGGTGCTTGGTACGCCTACAATGGCGAAAAAATTGGGCAGGGCAAAGAAAATGCTAAAGAATATTTACGTGAGCACCCAGAAATTGCCAAAGAAATTGAAGCTAAAATTCGCGCTAACGCCAAGCAATTGTCTGAGGGCATGGTTGCGCCCCGTACTGAAGAAGATTAGCACTAAGGATGATTAAGTATTAAATTTCAGCCGAAAAGCTTAAGGCAACGCGCGCTAGAGTACCTTGGTAAGCGTGAATATTCTTACGCTGAACTAGGCCAAAAACTTAAAGCTTATCTTGAAGAAGATGAAGATGTTGCAGTTATCACTGCGATTTTAGAAGACTTTAAAACGCGCGGCTGGCTTTCGGATGCACGCTTTACAGAACAAATTGTACATGCACGTTCGCACAAGTTTGGCGCAAGCAAGATTGCCAATGAGCTACGCGAAAAAGGCGTGGCGGACGATTTAATTCGCGATGCGATTGAAAAAGTAAAAGAAAATGAGCTGGAAAACGCCAAAGAAATTTGGCGTAAAAAATTCAAAGCCATCCCCGCAAGCCACGATGAATGGGCAAGGCAAGGCCGGTTTTTACAAAGCCGCGGTTTTGGCTTTGATATTATAAAAAAGGTTTTGAACCAGAAAATAACAGACGAATAACCTATAAATGACGAAGTTCAACACATTCGACCCCTCGCCCTGTGGGAGAGGGGAAGGGGTGAGGGGCTAAAAAATTAGCCAAAAAGTATTAAATACAAAAATAGATGACAATTAAATTAAGCACAAATCCTTCAAGCAACGAAATCCGCCAAGCATTTCTCGACTTTTTTGCCTCCAAAGGCCATCAAATCGTTGGATCTTCGTCATTAGTGCCGCATGGCGACCCTACCCTGCTGTTCACCAACGCGGGCATGAACCAATTTAAAGATGTGTTTTTAGGCTTTGATAAACGGCCTTACACCCGCGCCGCTTCTAGCCAAAAATGCGTGCGCGCAGGCGGTAAACATAACGATTTAGAAAACGTTGGCTACACCGCGCGCCATCACACGTTCTTTGAAATGTTGGGTAATTTTAGCTTTGGCGATTACTTTAAACAAGATGCAATTAGCTACGCGTGGGAATTGCTCACCGACGTATTCAAGTTGCCAAAAGACAAATTAACAGTCACCGTTTATGCCGACGATGACGAAGCTTACGACATCTGGCATCAAAAAATAGGCATCCCCAAAGAGCGCATTATTCGCATCGGTGACAATAAAGGCGCACGCTACGCATCAGATAACTTCTGGATGATGGGCGACACCGGTCCATGCGGCCCGTGTACCGAAATTTTCTACGACCACGGTGACCACATTCCAGGCGGCCCGCCAGGCAGCCCTGATGAAGATGGCGACCGCTTTATCGAGATTTGGAATAATGTGTTCATGCAGTTTAACCGCGACGAAGCGGGCGTAATGCACAAATTACCCAAACCCAGCGTGGATACTGGCATGGGCCTAGAGCGAATCGCCGCCGTGTTGCAGCATGTGCATGCTAATTACGAAATTGATATTTTCACCACTTTAATCGTCGCTGCTGCGCGCGAAACCAAAACGACCGATTTAACCAGCCCTTCGCTAAAAGTATTGGCTGACCATATCCGCGCCTGTTCCTTCTTAATCGCTGACGCTGTGATTCCGGGCAACGAAGGTCGCGGCTACGTGCTGCGCCGTATTATCCGCCGCGCCATTCGTCATGGCTATAAATTAGGTGTGCGAAAAGCCTTCTTCCATAATATGGTGGCCGATTTAGTGGGTGAAATGGGTCAGGCCTATCCAGAGCTTAAAACGGAACAAGCACGCATTACAAATACGCTGAAGCAGGAAGAAGATCGCTTTTTTGAAACCATTGAAAATGGCATGAAAATCGTAGAAGCTGAATTAGCAGAAATGAAAAAAACAGGCGCAACCATATTCAATGGTGAAACAGCTTTCAAACTACACGACACCTATGGCTTTCCATTTGATTTAACTGCTGACATATGTCGCGAGCATGCAGCAGCTTCTAGAGATGTAACAGTTCAACTAACTGGAATAGAAGCCAGAGGGTCGCTTGGCACTTTAGCAGTTGATATCACATCATTTGACACTGCCATGGCGCGCCAAAAAGACCAAGCGCGTGCCGCAGGTAAGTTTAAAGGCGCAACCAATGTTGAATATAGCGGTGCAAGTACAGACTTTAAAGGCTATGAAACGCTTGAAACGACTGCAAAAGTACTTGCGCTTTATAAAAATAGCACGCCCGTAAGCCGCATGGATGAAGGCGATCAGGGCATCGTTGTTTTGGATATTACACCGTTTTATGCGGAATCTGGCGGGCAAATTGGTGATAACGGTGTGTTGAAATCTGACAACGGTATTTTTGAAGTGGAAGATACTCAGAAAATCCAAGCGGCGGTGTTTGGCCATCATGGTGTTTTAAAAACTGGTACACTGAATGTGGGCGATACCGTAAAAGCCAGTGTAGACATGGCTTCACGCGCGGCAAGCATGCGCAACCATTCTGCGACACACCTCATGCACAAAGCACTGCGCGAAGTTTTGGGTGAGCATGTGCAACAAAAAGGTAGCTTAGTTGATACCGAAAAAACGCGTTTTGACTTTGCGCATAATGACTCAATGACTGCTGCTGAAATATCGCGTGTGGAAGCGATTGTGAATGCGGAAATTTTAAATAACGCTGCAACCCAAGCCAGATTAATGGGCATAGAAGAAGCTAAAACAACTGGCGCAATGATGCTGTTTGGTGAAAAATATGGTGATATTGTGCGCGTACTCGATATTGGTAGCACCACAGAACTTTGTGGTGGTACACATGTAAGCCGTACAGGCGACATTGGGCTATTTAAAATATATGCTGAAAGTGGCGTGGCTGCTGGTGTACGCCGCGTTGAGGCAACCACTGGCAATGGCGCGTTGAAGCTTATTAACGCGCAACAAGCACTGATTACACAATTAGCGAGCGAGCTGAAAGCGCCTACTGGCGAGCTTGCTAACAAGGTTGCACAATTATCTGACCATGCAAAAACACTTGAAAAAGAATTAGCCCGTTTAAAATCTAAACTGGCAAGTAGCCAAGGTGACGATTTAACTGCGCAAGCAGTAGACATCAATGGTGTAAAGGTGCTTGCAGCTACGCTGGAAGGCGCTGATGCCAATGCCCTGCGTGAAACTATGGATAAACTGAAAGACAAGCTGAAAACCGCCGCAATTGTGCTTGCCAGCGTGAATGATGGCAAAGTAAGCTTGGCCGCTGGTGTAACGCAAGATTTAATTGCAAAACTAAAAGCCGGCGATTTAGTCAATCACGTTGCATCACAAGTGGGCGGCAAGGGTGGGGGCAAGCCCGATATGGCGATGGCGGGCGGTACCGATGCAAGCCAATTGCCCAAAGCGCTTGCTAGTGTAAAAGACTGGGTAAGTAGTAAACTTTAACAAGTAATTTTTAAGAGTAAAAAATGGCATTAATTGTACAAAAATACGGCGGTACCTCTGTTGCGAATCCTGACAGGATCCGCAATGTTGCTAGACGTGTAGCACGTTATAAGGCGATGGGGCATCAAATTGTGGTGGTGGTTTCGGCTATGTCTGGTGAAACCAATCGCTTGATAGCCCTAGCTAAAGAAATTATGCCAGAACCTGACCCGCGCGAGTTGGATGTGATGATTTCTACAGGCGAACAAGTAACCATTGGTTTGACCGCACTGGCGCTGATGGAGCTTGGCATTAAAGCCAAAAGCTATACTGGCGCTCAAGTTAAAATTCTAACCAATGACGCCTTTACTAAAGCACGGATTTTAGATATTGACGACCACAACATTAAGCAAGATTTGAATGACGGCTATGTGGTCGTAGTGGCTGGCTTTCAGGGTGCCGATGAATTCGGCAACATTACCACACTTGGCCGTGGCGGCTCTGATACAACAGGTGTTGCGCTAGCAGCTGCACTTAAAGCTGAAGAGTGCCAAATCTACACCGATGTAGATGGCGTTTACACGACCGACCCACGCGTAGTACCTGAAGCGCGTCGTTTAGACAAAATCACTTTTGAAGAAATGCTGGAACTCGCCAGCCAAGGCAGCAAAGTATTACAAATTCGCTCAGTAGAGTTTGCGGGTAAATATAAAGTTAAGTTACGTGTGCTCTCAAGCTTTGAAGACGAAGGTGATGGCACGCTGATTACATTTGAAGATGACAAGGATAGCAACATGGAAGAACCTATTATTTCAGGCATTGCGTTTAACCGCGATGAAGCAAAAATAACCGTACTAGGCGTACCAGATACACCAGGCATTGCCTACCAAATATTAGGTCCAATCGCCGATGCCAATATTGACGTCGATATGATTATTCAAAACACAGGTGCAGATGGCGCTACCGACTTTACCTTCACTGTGCATAAAAATGAGATGAATAAAGCCTTAGGTATTTTGCGCGATAAAGTGCAAGGCATAATTAAAGCACGCGAAATTATTGGCGATGACAGAATTGCTAAAGTATCTGTGGTTGGTGTGGGTATGCGCTCCCATGTCGGCATTGCCAGCCAAATGTTCCGTACGCTGGCCGAAGAAGGCATCAACATACAAATGATTTCCACCAGCGAAATTAAAATTGCCGTGGTAATAGAAGAAAAATATATGGAACTTGCAGTCCGCGTATTGCACAAAGCATTTGAACTGGAAGACGCTTAAGCCTTAATTGGCTTAGTTTTAATTGATTTATAAAGGCAAATCAAGTAATATCGCGCCCTTGCAATAAAGCGTAATTTGAATAAAACGGAGAGCTGGCCGAGTGGTCGAAGGCACTTCCCTGCTAAGGAAGCATACGGGCTTAAATCTGTATCGAGGGTTCGAATCCCTCGCTCTCCGCCAGTTTTAACTTTAAGAAACATGCTGTTTCGCGTATAATACTGCGCATGCGCCCATAGCTCAGCTGGATAGAGTACTTGGCTACGAACCAAGGGGTCAGGAGTTCGAATCTCTTTGGGCGCACCATATAAATCAAGGGGTTAGCTTCGCTGCTAACCCCTTTTGTTTTTATCGTGCTACCTATGTGCTACCACAGAAATCGGAAGCCTCTTATCCTCTATTGTATAGAGTTGGCATGTTATCGCTTCTAGGCTACAAATAACATCTGTTACAGCGAAGCATAGGCTCCATGGTTGAAATATGGCAATGCCATAATGACGTATACAGTTTCTAAGACAATGTCATATCTACGGTTTATCTACCTCGCGCGCGGATTTTTAAAGTTTTTGAAACTTTAAGTTATAGTCAGCATTGAAACAAAAGTAATTAACCTGATTTTGTACATTTTAGCGGCTTACATACAAGCCAATTACTCTAAAGCGGCCACATAAATCTAAGTTTAAATTATCTCATAGGCAAAAAGAAGCCCAACAAGAGAACCTAAATTTCTCGAAATCTCATTTGTGGAAAAATAAAGTAGCTTAACTCTATTAAGCCACTTTGGTATTGGTAGGTATGCGTGGATTGAACCTAGGACAAACGGATTAAAAGTTGTTATATCTAATTGATTTTTAACGTTATTTACTCGCCCTCACTCGCTAACACTCGTCAGAATTGTCACGTTTAATATATTTATATGACTTCTTTCGGCCAATTCCTGTCGTTCATTTAATCAAAACTCATAGGTTTTCAATTAATGTTAATAAAGAACTGTTGCTTAAAGGCAAAAGAATTAAATGTAATTTGTATCCACCACACCTAGCAGTTAAGCATGACTGTTGAATGACTAGAATTAATTGGAATTTAATGCTTTCTAATCTATTGACGCTGGTTTCTAATTTTACTGTTTTCTAGTGATCTCAGTCCTAAGAAAGTTAAGGTACCGATAGCTAACATCACTAGAATGAAAGAACCATAAGCAATTTGCCATGGAATGCCTGTAGTCATCATTGAAAACTCAGACATACCACCTATGCCGGCTATGATGTTAACGGGCATAAATACAACGCTAATAATAGTCAATCTCTTTAAGTCAACGTTCTGGTTAACATTAAGGAAACCTACTGTAGCATCCATTTGGAAATTGATTTTATTGAATAAAAATGAGGTATGTCCATCAAGTGAATCTATATCTCTGAGAATCTCACGAGCATCATCATGTTGGGTGCTTGAAAGAAGCTTTGCACGCATTAAAAATGAAAGCGCATTTCTCGTATCTAAAACATTACGACGAATTCGCCCATTGAGGTCTTCCTCTTCTGAAATGGTTGTTAGAATTCTAGCTGCAGCAATGTTAGTAATATGAGACCTAAAAACTTGTTTACCTACATTTTCTAATCGAGCATATACATCTTCAAGCGCATTAGCAGAGTACTCAACATCTGCAGCGTAAAGATCAAGTAAAACATCTTTTGCCTCAGATACATATCCTGCTTGAGCTTTTGCTCTCAATCTTTGTAAACGGAATACGGGTAATTCTTCAGATCGAACTGAAAACAATGTTCCTTCATTCAGTATTAGTGCTACTGCAACATTTCGCGATTCATCATCTCGATCTAAGAGAAAGTCAGAATGTAGATGTACTTCACCACTATCTTCGACATAAAACCGTGCACTGGTTTCTAAGTCAGTGAGTTCACTTGGATCTGGTAGATGAACACCAAAAATTTCTCTAGCCCAAGCTAATTGAACTTCTTCAGGCGCAACTAAATCAACCCATATAGGCTTAGCTTCAGCAAGATCTTCTCGAGAATAAATTGGGATTTGTCTTAAACGCCCTTCATGAAGGTCAAATACACGAATAACCATAATTTGACTTTTTTGCTTTGGCTCAGCTACTAACTCAACACGAACAGAATCTGAAATTTCTAGCAGAACCTCTTCTTTGCGTATCTCGCTTACATGATGCCAAACGATATGAATTTCTTCTTCGTTTAAGGCCTCAAGAATCCTTGCAATCGTATGATTGTTAAATTTATCTAATAGCTTCACTAGTTCTACAGAATTTTGTCTATGTATAAGCGATTCAACCAAGTCATGTTTGGGCATATCTTGGCGATGAACAATTGTTTCAACTAGTTTTTGCTTAGCAAGTAAATTTTTTATATTTTCTAAATCTGCTTTAATATTTTCGAGATCACTCATTGGAGTACGCCTTATTTACTTCTGATCTTGTCGTTTGCAAATTTTAGCACGTGGTAGGTAAATTAACGCAAACATCAGCATTGTCAAAAAAACATATTCAGATTTGTATTGAAGAATTGAATCAATTAGAGCTAAAATAAATAAAGCTTATATGCATATTAATATATTACGTGAATACAACCTTTATAATTCTAGTATTGCTGTTTTTACTTATTGAGACATCGTTCATTGTTTTCGATTTTTATCGTCTAAAGTTTACTTATAGAATAAAAAAATACCATAACCAAATATATTTATCCTTCACCACATCAAATAGTTCGAGCAGCCCTTTCAGAGAAGCTTTCGTTGAGCA
>JANNFN010000013.1:0-6896 GCA_031379885.1 Methylotenera sp. | reverse complement strand
GGCATGATGTGGGATATTAACAGCTACGACCAATGGGGCGTGGAATACGGCAAACAAATTGCCCAGCAAATCTTGCCGCAACTCACCAGCGACGAAGTTGTGAGCAACTACGACAGCTCGACCAACGGTTTGATTAATCATACTAAACAGTTGCGATAATTGGCGTAATTAAATTTACTTAATAATTGATTTAATTGAGTTTGTATTTTTTTATGATGAATTTAACAACCTGCCAAAATAAAAGATTTAGTCCTATTTTGGGGCCTACCTTAAGTTAGGCGCTTATGGGCTTCCGATTCCGCATTGGTCCATTCACATTCGGTCGTTCGGGAACTCGATTGAGTCTTTGGTCTCGGGGAGCTGGTGTATCGGTTCCGCTGTCTGGCAAGAGCCGTTCCTTTGGGAAGATCAGGGTTGGTCCGTTGAGTTGGTACTCCGAACAAGCCGCCGAAAATGAAACTGGTTCGCCGTCAAGTAACGACGAGGAATACTCCAACAACACAGAAAACTACGCGAGCAAAGCAATCTCTGCTTTCCAAGCGGATCGACAGTTTCTCCAGAGAATCCAAAAGTTCGGCATTCCGTGGAGAGGAATCCAGGAGCGTCTCAAGGAAGAACTTCCACTTCATCTACCTGACCTAGACAATATTGCCTACAAGCTAGTACCTAAAGCAATGGAATCCTCATTCGGCCAGCAGGGACTTGTATGGAGCACAGAGAGCCGCAAAGCGAAGGATGGAAATGGTCACACAACCTGGGTTGTGGTTAAGCCCTCGTAGGGTGCAATAACTGAAAGGCATTGCGCCGCATAGGGATTGACTTTGGTGCAACGCGCTTCGATTATTGACACCCTACAAAAAACAAATTATCGCAACTGCATACCTTTTGTCATCGCATCAATGCCAATCGCCTTCGCCATACTCGCGCCCAAGCGTTTGGCAAAGCGATCCACTACAGTGTCTTGATAAGTGTAATCGACAATTTCTTCCTGTTTAATCACCTCGCGCGCCACGTAATCGGCGCTGCCAAGTGCATCGGCAAGGCCGAGCTTGATGCTTTGCTCACCGCTCCAAAACAAGCCACTAAAAGTTTCTGGTGTTTCTTTTAGGCGGCTGCCACGACCATTGCGCACCACAGTTTTAAATTGCTCGTGCACTTCATTGAGCATGGTTTGCGCTAAGGCTTGGTGTTTTGGATTGACTGGTGAAAATGGATCTAGCATGCCTTTGTTTTCGCCAGCAGTCATTAAACGGCGCTCTACTCCGACTTTTTTCATCACTTCGGTAAAACCATAGCCATCCATCAACACGCCGATGGAGCCAACAATACTGCCCTTATCCACATAGATTTTATCGGTCGCCACCGCAATATAATAGCCGCCCGAAGCGCAAATATCCTCCACCACACCATACACGGGGATTTTAGGGTGCAGCTTCTTTTGGCGCACAATTTCATCGTTAATGATACCTGCCTGCACAGGGCTACCACCTGGGCTGTTAAAGCGTAAAATGATGCCTTTAGTACCACTGCTTTCGTAGGCATCATTCAGACTGGTAATGACAGAATCTGCATTCACCTCACCACCTGGTTCAATGACGCCAGAAATATCAATTAGCGCAGTATGCGGGCCTGTAGCGCCTTTGCCGCCCCATAAACCTAGGGCTAAGATTAATAGTAAAAATAAATAGGCAAAAGTAAGCCCTTTAAAAAACGTGCTCCAGCGGCGAGCTGTTTGCTGTTCTTTTAAGCCTGAAAGTGCGAGCTTTTCGATGGTCTCTTGTTGCCATGCATTATTATTTTGCGGGTTGTCTTGCGGATTAACTTGTTCAGACATTTAGGTTTTCCTGTGTATTTTGTGTAGTTGGTCAATATGAATGGTAATTTGGTGATTTTGCTCTGTCACAGGCAATGCTTGCAAGCTTTTTCCTTTACACGGACCCATGATGCAATAACCAGTATCCGGCTGATAGTGTGCGCCATGCGTGGCGCAAATGAGATAATCTTTTGCCACAGTAAAAAAATTGCCTTGCTCCCAATCCAGTTCCACTGGCACATGCGCGCACTGATTCACGTAAGCATGCGCTTTGCCGTGATAGCGCACCACAAAGCCAGTGGCGAATTCGCCCAAAGCTGGCAGCGAAAAACGCAACCCGAGCGATTTCTCGTGTAGTTCGTTACTGTCTAAAACAATTGTATTTTTATGCATTACTTACTTAGCAACCAAGTGCTTAATTCATCAAATTGATGAAACATTTCAATGCTATTGTAACTCAATAATTGCTCACGAGATTGCGCGCCAAATGTCACCGCCACCGCTTGTACACTGGCATTTTTAGCCATTTGCAAATCATAACTGGTGTCGCCTATCATCAAAGTGCGTTCAGGCGTTACCACACACGCATCCATAATTTCATCCAGCATTTGCGGATGTGGCTTAGAAAAACATTCATCCATGGTGCGCGTTGCATGAAAGTAATTTGCCAAGCCACAATGTTCCAACGCTAAATTCAGCCCGCGCCTGCCCTTGCCAGTCGCCACCGCCAGCTTGTAGCCGCGACGACTAAGTTCAACAATAGTGGACTTTGCACCTTCAAAAAGTGGAATGGCCTGCTCGCCTGCATAATAATTAGCGCTGTATTGCATGGCTAGTTTTTGTGCAAGCTCTGGCGGCAGATCGCCAAACAGCGCATGAATGCTCTCTTTCAAGCCAAGCCCAATAATATTGCGCGCGGAAGCTGGGTCTAATTTAGGCAAACCCACCTGCTCTGCCGCATCCACCACGGCTTTGGTAATCATGCCAGTGGAATCTGCTAGCGTTCCATCCCAATCCCACACGATTAAATCAAATTGTTTTTTATTGGTTTTTGGCATTACTCTTAACTTTTTCTTTCTAACTTTTCAATAAATTTTTGCAACTCTATTGGCAAAGATGAAATTAATTTAAGATTTTCTCCAGAAATAGGATGCCGCAACTTTGTCTCAGCCGAATGTAAAAACATGCGCTTTAAGCCTTTTTTTTGCAGTACTTTATTATTGGCAAAATCACCATACTTATCATCTCCGACAATCGGAAAGCCCAAATGTGCTAATTGCACACGTAATTGATGCGTGCGGCCTGTCACTAGTTGTGCCTCTAGCAATGTGAAGCCAACGAAAGCTTGCTTCAAGTAAAAAATAGTTTCAGAAACCTGCGCCTCATCGTATTTATCTTTGCTTTTATCTGTTACCACGTTTACGCGCCGCTCGCCATTGGGCAATACGTATTTTTGCAAATCTAAAATCACACGTTTTTTCTTTTCCGTCCACTCACCTGCCACCAGCATCAAATAACGCTTATCGGTTTGATTGTTGCGAATCATTTCATGCAAAGCAACCAGCGCAGCGCGCTTTTTAGCGAGCATTAGCACACCTGAAGTTTCGCGATCTAGTCTATGCACTAACTCCAAGAATTTCGCTTTTGGGCGCTCCATTCTAAGCTGTTCTATCACGCCACGGCTAATGCCACTACCGCCATGCACGGCAAAACCCGCGGGTTTATCTATGACCAATAGCGCGTCATCCTCAAAAATAATGGTTTTTTCAAGCACGGCAGTGGAAGGTGCATTCGTCACCTCTTTATCATGCGTTGCAACCCGAATCGGCGGCACACGCACAATATCGCCTAAAATAAGCTTGTACGAGGCATCAATACGGCCTTTATTCACTCGCACCTCGCCACTGCGCAAAATACGGTAAATATGGCTTTTAGGCACGCCTTTAAGCGTTTTGGCTAGAAAATTATCAATACGTTGACCATCACTGGCCTCATCGACAGTGACATTAGCCGCTGCAAGTGCGCCAATTTTGTTGTTTTGTTCTGTTTGCATCATAGCTTTGCTTAAAAGGGCGATTGCGCCTATACTTGTCATGTTGTTGAATTGAACGCTATTTAAGCCATTCAACCACGTAAATTTTTGGTTTTACACAATATTTTGGCTAAATTGCTCGCCATAAAAGTAGCGATAAAAGAAATTACGCTCTAGTCGCCGCAGACAAAATAAAACATTAAGTGCGACTAAAGTTCTGAAGATAGAATTTTAACGGATTTATGCCACTAGTTGGTGTAAGTTGACAATTGTAGCAATATATTTAAATCATGCTGTATAGCGCACCAAAACTTGCGCTAGACAATACAGGCCTTTAAACACGTGCCTTGCAACGCATTTAATGCTACACATTGCCGCAATGTATGTATTTAAATATATATACCATGCGAGCTTAAACGCTATTTGCAAGCTTTTAAATTAAAGCTTGTAAGTTACTCTAGCCCTTCAGGCCTTTAGTTCACATTTATAAAATGTCATTGGTATTACGCCACTGAAATGTCTGCCCGCCTAAGCGCAGGAGCACACAATGAAACGCATGTTATTTAATGCAACGCAGTCAGAAGAACTTCGCGTTGCGATAGTCGATGGACAAAAATTAGTAGATTTAGATATAGAACACGCTGGTAAAGAACAGCGCAAAAGCAATATTTACAAGGGGGTTATCACCCGCGTAGAACCTTCACTCGAAGCCGCATTTGTCGATTACGGCATGGAGCGTCACGGCTTTTTACCTTTTAAAGAAATCTCACGTAGCTATTTCTCAGACAAATCTGAAGGTGGCAAAACACGTATTCAAGATGTGATTAAAGAAGGCCAAGAGCTTATCGTGCAAGTCGATAAAGACGAACGCGGCAACAAAGGCGCAGCGCTTACCACTTTCATCTCTCTGGCTGGACGTTATTTGGTTTTAATGCCCAACAACCCACGTGGCGGTGGCGTTTCACGCCGCATCGAAGGCGAAGATCGTAACGAATTGCGTGATGTATTAGCGCAACTTGAAGTGCCAAAAGGCATGAGTATTATTGCGCGTACGGCTGGCATTGGCCGCAACGCGGAAGAATTGCAATGGGATTTAAACTACCTCACACAACTTTGGACTGCAGTTGAAGAAGCTTCACACATTCAAGCAGGTGCGTTTTTAATCTATCAAGAAGGTAGCTTAGTGATTCGCGCGATTCGCGATTACTTCAGCGCCGACATCAACGAAATTTTGATCGACACGCCTGACGTTTATGAGCAAGCAGTTCAGTTTATGAACCACGTCATGCCCGGTAATGTGGCGCGCGTGAAGCTTTACCAAGATGAAGTGCCATTATTTTCGCGCTTTCAAATCGAACACCAAATCGAATCTGCGTTTTCGCGTGAAGTGCGCTTGCCTTCTGGTGGCGCGATTGTCATTGACCATACAGAGGCCTTGGTTTCGGTAGACGTTAACTCTGGCCGTAGCATTAAAGGCGCAGATATTGAACAAACCGCCTTTAACACCAACTTAGAAGCGGCGGAAGAAGTCGCGCGCCAATTACGCTTGCGCGACCTTGGCGGCTTAGTGGTAATCGATTTTATTGATATGGAAAACCCACGCAATCAACGCGAAGTAGAAAACGCCCTGCGCGACGCCTTACACGCCGACCGTGCGCGCGTACAAACTGGCAAAATTTCACGCTTTGGTTTACTCGAGCTTTCACGCCAACGCATGCGCCCAAGCTTAGGTGAAACCAATCACGCCGCTTGCCCACGTTGTAGCGGTACTGGTCATATTCGCGGCATTGAATCTACCGCGTTGCACATTTTGCGCATTACGCAAGAAGAAGCCATGAAAGACAATAGCGCGATTATTCAGGTGCAATTGCCCGTTGAAGCCGCGACTTTCTTGCTGAACGAAAAACGTGCTGATATTCACAAAATTGAGCAGCGCATGGGCGTGGAAGTTATTTTGATTCCCAATGTACACATGGAAACGCCAAACTACAGCATTACACGCATTAAGCACGACGATGTGAATGAAGAAACCTCGCAAGCTAGCTACAAAATGGTGGAATTGCCTGCTGAAACCGCGTATGTGCGTGGCTTGAACGAAGAGGCCAAACCAACTGCGCCTGAGGCTTTAGTGAAAGGCATTACAGCAGCAACTTCTGCACCAATTGTAGAAGATAGGCCAGTTGAAAAAGCCACACCTGCAGCCAAAATAGGCTTTTTAGGCCGCATTAAAAAATGGTTGGGCGGCGAAGGCTCAGTTAACGTGGAAGAAAAAGCAGAAGATAAAACTGCACGCGAAGCCCGTGAAGCCGCACGCGATAACAATCGCGACCGCAATCGTGGCAATAATCGCGACCGCAATCGTGGCAATAACCGCGACCGCAACGCCAACAATCGTGATCGTAATAATACGGGTGACAGACCTCAACAAGGGCAACGTCCGCAGCAGGCCAACAATCAACAACAACCGCGTCCAGAGCGTACACCAAGACCTGACAGACCAAATGAAAACCGCCCTGCTGAAAACCGTGTAGAAAAAGTAGAAACAGCTGCAATCACTACGCCTATTGATGGCCCAATAGTCGATGCCAATACGCCTCGTCCAGAGCGCACTGGCCGCAGTCGTCGTGGTGGTCGTAACCGCAACAAAAATCGCGACCGTGATATCAACCGCGACCCAAACGCAGAAACACCAGCATTTGTGCCAAATAGCACTACTCCAGTAGCCTCGCCGGTATTGGCTTCTGAGCCTGTTGCTGAAAAGGTCGCAAAAGCGCCAAAATCGGCACCTATGCCTAAAAAACCTGCTGCAAAAAAACCAGCCTCAGCAACTGAAGCACTAGCCATTGTAGAAACAGTAGCAAAAACTGAAACCGCGCCAAAAGCCGAAACTTCTGCAAAAAATAAGCCTGAGAAAAAACCTGCTGCAAAAAAACCAGCTAAACCCGCAAAACCTGTGGATTTAGCTGCCAGTGGCTTGCAATTAGTCGAAACTAAAGGTGATGCTAAACCAGCACCAGTAGCCGCTGAGCCTGCAAAACCAAAAGCACCGCG
>JANNFN010000003.1:0-27805 GCA_031379885.1 Methylotenera sp. | reverse complement strand
AGTCACGCTAACCATCAAAATACGTTCGATATTGGTGTGACCCAAATAAAACCCAAGCGGAATCAGCACAACCATCAGCCATGTTTCTTGACGAATCGCTGCCTCATTCTTATACGCCGCTTTTAAGCCTGCAAGCGAATAACCTGCCGCTTTGGCAATGCGTTCCAAACCATTTTTACTTTTGAATGGGCTTTCCATTTTTCTACTTTCTAAATGCTCATTAAACCTACCTCGTCATTCTGAACGTAAGTGAAGAATCCAGTTTTTTGCAACTTAAAAGCTGGATCTTTCGCTACGCTCAAGATGACGGTTTAGTATGAATAACTTTTAAATAAATAAACATGCGTTATCATACTGTTTTTAGCACAAATGAGTAACCTTATGGCACGCACTGTACACTGCATTAAACTAGATAAAGATTTAGACGGCATGGACTTTCCACCCTATCCGGGCGAGCTTGGCAAACGGATTTACATGAGCGTAAGTAAAGAGGCATGGGCAGCATGGCTAAAACAACAAACCATGCTGGTGAACGAAAACCGCTTAAGCTTAGCCGATCCTGCTGCACGCAAGTATTTGAGCGAGCAAACTGAAAAATACTTTTTTGGGGATGGCGCAGATACGGCTAGTGGATATGTACCAGAAAAAAATTAATTATAAGGATTGCTAATGAGTTTAACTTCCTTTCTTAAAGATAATGCCGATGTAAGGGATCGTTTTCAGCAAGAATTCAAGAAGCCTAAGTTCGTAGCTAAAATGGATTTAGTTGCACCCCCTTTGACTACACGTTATAGCACAGTAGGCACTGCCTTCGACTATCTTCTTCGGTTTTTTATTCAGCGCCAGAACCCAGACACAATATCTAAAGACTATTGGATAGCCGACCAGGCTCTCGTAAGCCTCGCCTTTGATGAGGACTTATATGTTAAAGGTCAGAAAATCATTTCCTCTGCAAGAAAAAATTTAGGCGCTTATTTGAATAATGGTCAAATGTCAGAAGAGCTGATTCAATCGGCACTCAGCTTAGCCACTCTTGACCCAATCTATAGGGCTGGAGTTGGATATGAGGTGATTGGAGATATTTATAAAGAAGATATACAAGATTTAAAAAATCTTATCTCTGGAGTTGATAGCAATCTTTTTACTGCAAAAAACTTATGTCTAATTAATCCAACATTTGGATTGGCATCAACACTAGTAGGTGGCGCAGATGCCGACTTGGTCATTGATGATACGATAATCGATATAAAAACAACTAAAAAATTGACACTTGAAAGAAGTGCTTTTGACCAAGTTCTTGGCTATTATATCCTGCATCAAATTGGCGGGATTGGAGAACTCAATCCCAAACCCACAATTACTAAATTGGCAGTTTATTTTTCAAGATTCAGCTATCTCTATGTTTTTCCGCTTTCTGAAGTACTCGACCCATCTACTTTTCCAGAATTCATTCAGTGGTTCCAAAAAAGAGCACGCAGCATGTAGGGCGGATTAGTTTACGTAATCCGCCGTATGGAAATCTTCCTTTCGGCGCAATACGCTACGCTATTGACGCCCTACAAAACCAAAAACAATGCCTCTGCAAGCCGCATGGATATTGGCTTGCAGAGGCATTGTTTTATATCAAAAAAGACTTATTTTATAAGTTTACTTTTTAAACGTCTTCACGCCATCCGCTGTCGCCAACAACAACACATTGGCTGGTCTTGCAGCAAATAAGCCATTCGTCACCACACCGACGATTTGGTTAATTTTCGCTTCCATCGCCACCGGGTCTTCAATGTTCAAATTCCATACATCTAAAATCACGTTGCCGTTATCGGTGGTAAAGTCACGCAATTTTGGTTGTCCGCCAAGCTTTACCAGCTCACGCGCCACATAGCTTTTTGCCATTGGCAACACTTCTACTGGCAATGGAAATTTACCTAATACGGGCACGTATTTGGTTTCATCACAAATACAAATAAAAGTTTTAGCCACAGCTGCGACGATTTTCTCGCGCGTTAACGCCCCGCCGCCGCCTTTTAGCATGTGTAAATGCTCGGTAATTTCGTCCGCGCCATCCACATAAATATCTAAGCTATCTACCGCGTTTAAATCGAATACTTGAATACCATGGCCGCGTAAACGTTGAGCGGTAGCCTCACTGCTGGCTACTGCGCCTTCAATTTTATGTTTTACTTTTGCCAGTTCTTCAATAAACATATTGGCGGTTGAGCCTGTGCCCACGCCAATAATGCCTTCTTTTACATATTGAACTGCCGCTGCAGCGACTTGTTGTTTTAATTCGTCTTGCGTATATGCCACGATAATTCCTTAAAAAACTTTATAATGTTGATGATGCAATATCATACACCGCAACCAAGTACTTTATAAATAAGCCATGTCCATAAATTATCGACCCAGTGACTATAAAGACCGCATAGAAAACTCGCGCGTTTACGACGTGGCGAAAAAAACGCCTTTGCAGTTTCAGCCGAATTTGTCTGCGCGCATTGGAAACCGCGTCTTATTAAAGCGCGAAGACATTCAGCCAGTGTTCTCATTCAAACTACGTGGCGCTTATAACAAAATGGCGGGCTTGGCGCCTGAAGCTTTAAAACGTGGCGTCATAGCTGCCAGCGCGGGCAACCATGCGCAAGGCGTTGCATTAGCCGCCCAAAAGTTGAAATGTCGCGCGGTGATTGTGATGCCAACCACCACGCCACTCATCAAAATCAACGCGGTGAAGGCTCGCGGTGCTGAAGTGATTTTATTTGGAGATAGTTATTCTGATGCTTATGTAAAGGCGCTGGAGCTAGAAAAAGCCGAAAATCTCACTTTTGTGCACCCTTACGACGACCCAGACATCATCGCAGGCCAAGGCACGATTGCGATGGAAATTCTTAACGCTCACCCAGAACCCATCGAAGCGATATTCTGCTGTGTGGGCGGCGGCGGCTTGCTGGCCGGCGTTGCGGCTTATGTAAAAGCGGTGCGACCAGAGATTAAAATTATCGGCGTAGAGGCGAAAGATGCGGAAGCCATGACGGAATCGCTAAAACAAGGCAAGCGCGTAATATTAGACCAAGTGGGTTTGTTCGCCGATGGTGCAGCCGTGAAGCAAGTAGGTGAGCATACTTTTAAACTTGCGCAGCAGTTTGTGGACGAAATGATTGTGGTGGATAACGACGCGATTTGCGCGGCGATTAAAGATGTATTTGAAGACACACGCAGCATTTTAGAACCCGCTGGCGCGCTTTCTGTTGCGGGGCTAAAAGCCTATGCAGAACGCGAAAACATTCACGGCAAAACCCTTGTGGGCATTGCCTCTGGCGCGAATATGAATTTTGATAGATTAAGGTTCGTGGCGGAGCGCGCCGAGGTGGGCGAGCAGCGTGAAGCGATTTTAGCTGTGACCATACCTGAGCAAGCTGGCGCGTTTAAGAGTTTTTGCCGCTTGCTGGGTAACCGTAATATTACCGAATTTAACTATCGCTTTTCTGACCCCAATGCCGCACATATTTTTGTAGGTTTGGCGATTTCCAACACAGCTGAAGTAGGCAAATTAATTGTTGACCTAGCAGCACAAGGTTTGAACGCAATTGATTTAACCGATAACGAAATGGCTAAACTACATTTGCGCCATTTGGTTGGTGGGCGAGCCCCGCAGGCTGAACACGAGGTGGTTTACCGCTTTGAGTTCCCCGAAAAACCAGGTGCGCTGATGAAGTTTTTAGACACCATGGGACACGATTGGAACATCAGCTTATTCCATTATCGCAACCACGGCGCGGATTTTGGCCGCGTGCTAGTGGGCATGCAGGTGCCGCCAAATGAACAAGCCGAGTTTTTAGCCTTCTTACAAAATTTGGGCTATCCATACTGGGACGAGACACAAAACCCCGCGTATCAATTATTTTTAGGTTAGTTTCAGCCAATATTACAACCACCATTGGCTGATAACAACCAATACTGATCAATCAATCGTAATTAACTCATTGTTTTAAATCATACTTAATGTAATATACAACCTAGTATACTTTTTGCTTTAATTTGGGTTATGGGATTGAACCTAATAATAAATAATCTGCCAAATAGGCAGAACAAACTTTGGAGAATTGAATGAATTTAGCATCATCATTAAACAAAACCTGCGTGAGCATGCTTTTACTGGCGCTAATAGCAGGCATTAGCGCTTGTAGTAAAGAAAAAGCCCCTGAAGCAGATGCTGCAGCAGCCAATACTGAGGCCGTTTCAAAAGCTAGCACTGGCCTTGCGTACGTCACTAGCCAAGATGCAGGGGTAAGTGTTGTTGATCTTGCAACCTTGCAAGTGATAAAACAATTTGACGTAAAGGCTGCTGGCCCACGCGGTTTGGGTGTAACCGATGACGGCAAAAAACTCATCGTCGCAACCCGCGAAAACGGCAGCATTTCAGTCATCGACACCACTACTGGCGAAGTAACCCAGCAAATTGAGGTAGGTAAAAACCCAGAATTTGTACGCGTGAGTGGTAATTTTGCATATGTTTCATCTGAACCCAGCGCTAAAGCAGGCCCTCCACCAAAGCCAGGTGATAAAGCGGCTAAAGAAGACGATGATGATGGTGAAAAAATTCCCGCTAAAATTGCAGTGGTAGATTTAATTAAAGGTGAAAAAATACGCGAAATTACTGGCGGCCCGGAAACTGAAGGGATTGAATTTTCTGCAGACGGCAAAAATTTGGTGATTACCAACGAAGCCGATAACACGGTGACCGTACATAATATTGAAGATGGTAGTTTAGTTAAAATGATCAAAACTCATGAATATGGGGATCGCCCACGTGGTATTAAAATTTCACCAGACGGCAATACCTACTTAGCCACCTTGGAATATGGCAATAAAATATTGGTGTTAGATAAAGATTTCAACTTTGTACGTACTGTAGATACAGCCGACACGCCTTATGGCATCTCGTTTGATCACACTGGTAAGTATATTTTTGTGGCGGCTAATAAGGCAAAAGTTTTACAGGTATTTGATGCCAAAACCTACGAAAAAGTTAAAGACATTCCTACAGGCAACCGCTGCTGGCACTTTAGTTTTACTCCTGATGACAAGCAAATACTGCTGGCTTGCGGTAAATCTGATGCGCTTTTTGTAATAGATGCTGAGAAATTGGAAGTGACAAAGCAAATTGAAGTGAAAAATTTACCGTGGGGCTTAGTGACTTATCCTAAATCGATGGGAAGCTTAGATACTAAAGCGAAATAACTTTAGCTAAAATTATTGAAAATGTATGCCCTGTAGGCCAATATCCATAAGGCCTACAGGGCATATTTTTATGTATTATTTAAGTAAATTTAAAATAAATTCCCAATCTCGCGGGTCAACGGGGGTAATAGATAATCTGTTTCCACGTTGCAAAATTCTCAAGTTTTCTAATTCTGGCGTTTCACGCATTTCTTTTAGGCTGAGTAAGCGCGTTTTACGCACCAATTTCACATCCACATTCATCCAACGCGGCGTTTCTAGTGTGGCTTTTTCGTCGTAATATTTATGGCCTTTTACAAACTGAAAACGGTCTGGATAAGCGCGTGAACTTACCTCTGCAATGCCCGCAATGCCTGGTGTTTCGCAGTTGGAGTGATAAAAAAATACGCCATCGCCGATGCTCATTTGGTCGCGCATAAAGTTTCGCGCCAAATAATTGCGCACGCCATACCAATCCACCGTTTGGTTGGGCATCGCTGCCAAATCATCAATCGATACATCGCCAGGTTCAGATTTCATTAGCCAGTAACGCATTTAACTCTTTCAAATTCATTAGATTCTCGTATGATAACGTGAATGAATAATTTGAGGTTAAGTTGAAATGGCACGTAACGTATTAGGCACTTCTTTACAAACTTGCAGTTTAGAGCCGCTAACAGGCTTTACCCGCACTGGTTGTTGCGAAACAGGTGCGGAAGATAATGGCAGCCACACTGTTTGCGCACAAGTCACCGAAGAGTTTTTAGCATTTTCAATTTCTGCTGGCAATGATTTAAGTACCCCTCGCCCAGAATATGGCTTTGAAGGCCTTGTTGCTGGAGATCGCTGGTGCATATGTGCGGCACGTTGGTTAGAGGCGAGCGAGGCTGGATTTGCCCC
This sequence comes from Methylotenera sp., assembly GCA_031379885.1. Classification (GTDB taxonomy): domain Bacteria; phylum Pseudomonadota; class Gammaproteobacteria; order Burkholderiales; family Methylophilaceae; genus Methylotenera_A. The sequence goes on along the minus strand of JANNFN010000003.1, from coordinate 21,688 downwards.
ACCTGTCGTTTTAGAGGCATGCCACGAAAGGTGTTTGGATATTGTGAGCTTGGCAGATTTGAAATATCACGAATTGCGGTGATGGTTTTGAATTTTAATGCGAAAGGTCAAGGCGTTTGATTGCAGACAGTACATTTGAGTACGACAAGCGAAAAACAACGCAGAAATTTCGCATTAAAAACAAACCGATTCGCTGTGGTGTTGCCTGAGCCGCTATCCTGAACCAAAAAAGTTCAGGTGGTAACAACCTAAAGCGCGTTAGGTACACTCGCCAAGGGCATCTTAAAAGAGTGCCCAATTTAGAGCGCGCACACGGCGACTTGATGAGCTGAAACCTATAACAAAGACTAGTTCAAGGAATATAAAGCTCAAGCAACACCACAGAAAACAAGTTGACTAAGAAAAGATATAGTACGGTGAACTTGTGACGAACTGATGAAGAAAAATGGTTATAACAGCCTACTATAAAAGTTTACTTTGCGCCGCAATAGCCTCATCAATTTGATTCTGCATGAGACTAATCCTACGCTTATAATCGCCAATGTCAACATCGCCGTTTTTAGTATTGAGTAATTCGTGAGATAAATTTAGCGCGGCCATAATCGCAATGCGCTCTACACCAACCACCTTGCCAGAGTCTCGAATCTCGTGCATTTTGCTATCTAGATAATTGACAGCATCCATTAAGCCACTACGCTCTTCATCGGTGCACGAAACCGTGAAATCACGACCTAAAATGCTTACATCAACTGGTTTGACAGCACTCATTAAGATTCTACGCCTTCAGGTAGTGATTCGAGCAGAACCTCCAGCTTGTTACTGGCCTGCATCATATTGTCTTTTGTCTGCGTTAAATCGCTACGCAAGCGAATATTTTCTTCGCGTAAATTAGTACACAAAGAAATAAGCTTGGTAATTTTCTCTTCTAAACTTTTTAAATCAGGTCCCATAATCCCACTATAAGTGAAAAAATCTATTAAAGTCAATAGCTAACGTGGGCTATTCAAAGTAATTTAACATGTTTTGTATGCTTGTTGTATAAAAATTCAATTGTGAATGCAATATAAATCGTTATAATCGCCATTAGTTGTTAGGTGCCAATGTTTATTTTCTTTAAACATGGTGAAACTGGGAATTAGGTGCGTTGATATAAAAATCAGCAATGCCTATGCTGCCCCCGCAACGGTAAGTGAGTGTAGTTTTGCAAATAGCCACTGAGTACTAACTTGGGAAGGCGCAAGACAATTCCTCACAAGCCCGGAGACCGGCCTCGCAACCACAGCCTTAATTTAAGGCACGCTAGGAAATACCGCGGGGTGACGGTGTCAAAAGCTGCGGTTTATCTATTCTTAGAACGCAATTTTTGTTTGTTTTTGCCTTCGTTATTCCCTAGTTTTTAGAAATATACATGCGGGGACGCGTATAATTTAGGGAAACTATAATGAAAAAAACTACCATTGTCAGCCTAATCGGGCTGGCATTCGCATCACCAAGCTTTGCTGCAGAAAATATTGATCTTGACGAAGTTACCGTAAAAGCAAATCGTTTTGAACATAAAGAGTCAGAAACTACTTATGCATCTGAAATCCATACAGCCAAACAAATTGAGGCTTCTGGTGCGGCAAGTCTATACGACTATTTAGCCCAGCAATCATCAGTAACTGTGCTTCCTAATTTTGGCAACAAAGCTTCGCCGAGCATAGATATGCGTGGCTATGGCAGTGAAAATGGCTTCCAAAACATTGTCATTACGGTTGATGGTCAACGTTTAAACAATATTGATTTGTCTCCCCAATTGATTGGCGCAATTCCACTAGGAAATATCGAACGCATAGAAATTAGCAAGGGTAGCGGTTCAGTAATCTATGGAGATGGCGCCATGGCGGGAACAATCCAAATTTATACTAAAAATAAAACTGGGGTTACTGTCAGCACTTCGGCAGGCAACTTCGGCGCACTTTCTAGTTATATTAACGCAGGCATTTCTGAACAGTATTTTGATTTATCAGCAAGCTTGGCGCACGATAGCCATAATGGATTCAGCAAACAAGATATAAATGGCGATAAAGATGAATTTACAAATAATACACAAAATATTAAATTAAAGATTAAACCAACTGAAAATTTGCACTTTAATGCGGAGGCCACTAGCGCACGCGTAAACACTTTTTATGTTGGCACCTTGACTCAATCAGAGTTCAAAAATAATCCACGCCAAAATTCAGGCAACCAATATACCGAGCAAGATTACGATGTTGATCAGTGGCGCGTAGGTGTTGAGTATGACATCACACCAAAATTAAAAATTAGCGCAACTCATTTTAGAGAAGATAAACGCTCTGAATTCGTAAATTTTTTCTCTGAATCTTTTTACGATTATGATTCAAACGACATCGCTTTAAGCTATATCGGCGATGAAGTTAGCGTGATTGGTGGTGTACAAACTTTTGATGGCGACCGAAAGAGTAGCTCTAATAAAACCACTAAAGATAACCACGCTATTTTTATTCAGACAGAATATCAACCTACTTGGCTATCTGATGCATTGACTTTTTCAGCGGGCGTTCGTAATGAAAAAGTAAAATATCGTTATACCCCTTCGCTTGGAACTAAACTTTCAGACTCAGAGAATTTAGATGCATGGGATATTGGTGCAAATTACCGTTTTAGCCCAGATTTAACTGTTTTTGCTAATTACAACCAAGCATTTCAAGCCCCTGATATTGATCGCTTCTTTACATTCTTTGGTACATTTAATGCCTTTATCGACCCAGCTAAATCTAAAACATTTAACATTGGTTTAAACCATACTAATAGTAAAAATCGCCTTAAAGTCACTGCGTTTCAAGCAGATTTAGATGATGAAATTTATTTCAATTCTGTAACCTTTACAAATACAAATATTGATGCATCACATAAATATGGCTTAGAACTGCAAGACCAATATAGCTTTACCGATGACTTAAGTGCAGGGTTAATTTACACCTATACACGTGCCATTATTGATCGTGAAAAAGATTTTGCAGGCGCTGTAAATGGTAATGATTTGCCTGGTGTGCCTAAACATGCAATTACGGCCAATCTAAATTACAAATTTTTAGATTCTGGCAATATTAATTTAAGTCATGCTTGGCGAGATTCAACCTATGCTTTTAATGACTTTACAAATAACGCGACACAAAAACAAGGACATTACGAATCTACTAATATCGCGATAAGTTATCGTTACAAAAAAGTGCAGTTATTTGCAGCAGTTAATAATATTTTTGAACACGAAAACTCACTGCAAGTGGCAGATGATGCAATTTATCCTGTCGATTTTGTCAGAACTTGGCGCGTAGGAATGAAGGCAGATTTTTAAAAAAATGTTATGATAACAACCATAGAATTGGAGAAAGCTATGAATACGTCACAAACCACCAAACAGCTTATGATTGTAGCGACAATGGCATTTTTTATGCTGCTCACGCGCGGTAGTCACGTACTTACGCAGGTTTCTCTGCCTGATGCCAGCTTGGTGTTATTTTTACTCGGGGGTTTGTGGCTTAAACGCGCTGGATGGTTTGCGACGTTTTTTGTATTAGCTACAGTGACTGATTTTGGTGCTGCTGCATTAGACCCAGCGCAAGGCTTTTGCTTAACCAACGGCTACTGGGGTTTGATTCCTAGCTATGGCGTGATGTGGCTTGGTGGCTTGTGGTTAAGCAAGCAACAAGACGCTTTTGCCAACAAAAACATAGCTACTTATGCTACGGTAAGCATGCTTACAACATTGATAGCTTTTGTGATTTCTACACAAACTTATTATTTGTTTTCTGGCCGTTTTCCAGCCGATGGCGTTGTTGAATCTATGAAGCACGGTTGGGAATACTTACCAAGCTGGATGGGCTTTTCAGCGATGTACTTCGCGATTGTTTGGTTAACAGTTGCACTTTTGGGTTACATTAAAAACGGGCGTAGCGTTAAACCTGTTCAAACATCAAAAATTTAATGCGTTAACAAGATAAAAAGCCGCTTAAATTTTAGGCGGCTTTTTTATTTAAAATATGTCCAATAAAATCACTTTAATTTTAGGCGGTGCGCGCTCTGGTAAAAGTGCATACGCTGAAAAACTAGCCACAGAAAGTGGTTTAGCCGTGACTTATATCGCCACCGCGCAAGTATATGACGATGAATTTAAAGCGCGCGTACAGCACCATAAAGATAGACGACCAAAAAATTGGCAATTAATTGAAGCTCCGCATTATTTAGCATATGCTCTGCTACCGCAAGGGTTGTCCCCGCAGAATATACCAGCTGAAGCTGGTTATTCATACGTGAAACCCAATAACCACGCGGGGGTTAGCCAAAATAAAATTTGCATCATTATAGATTGTTTAACACTTTGGTTAGCGCAATGTATTTGCCCAGAATGTGTGCCGCCTGATGGCGTGGATTGGACAGAACAACGCGAGAAATTTTTAGCGATTTTGCCGAAATTGCAAGGCAACATTATTTTGGTCAGCAACGAAGTCGGCATGGGCATTGTGCCGCTGGGTGAAATTAACCGCCAGTTTCAAGATGAACAGGGTCGCTTAAACCAAGCAGTGGCGAGCATTGCAGACGAAGTGATTTTTGTTGCTGCTGGCTTGCCGCTTAAGTTGAAAGGTTAAGATGGAATTTGAGCTAAAGGGTGAGTTTATTGCGCTGTGCGATTTGCTAAAAACTACCGGCATCGCGCAAAGTGGCGGCCAAGGCAAAATGATGGTGGCCGACGGCATAGTAAAAGTGGATGGCAAAGTTGAATTGCGTAAAACCGCGAAAATTCGCAAAGGCCAAGTTGTAGAATGTTTTGAAGAAACAATTAAAATCAATTAACTATCTTAAAATAACTGCCCTGTAGGCCTCATAGATACTGGCCTACAGGGCAGCTCATTACAGATTCACAAAGTTAATTTTTGGCACTTTTTCACTAAAATCCAGTTGCGTCATACTGGCGTGATCAATGTTAAAACGAAACAAACCTTTCAATTCCATATTCAGCACATGCGCGAGAAGCGCGCGAATCAAACCGCCATGCGTGATAACAAGAATATGCTCATTCAAATGTTTGCTTAACATTTCATCCAAAAAATCTAAGGCGCGTTGTTGCAATTGGCCAAATGTTTCGCCATTTGGCGGCGCTTTGTTAGCGTAATCGTGTGCCCAATCATCGAAAATCTCGCGCGGAATGTCATCCCAAGCTTGCATTTCCCAATCACCAAAATTAAGCTCAGCCAAGCGATTGTCAATGACAGGTTCGCCCAAATTGAGCGCCTGCGCCAGCTTGGCACAACGTTGCAACGGGCTGCTATAAACTGCATGATATTCAATTTCGCGCAACTGCGTCTTTAGGTTATTCAACTCATCAAAAAAATTGGCAGAAACGTCGATATCGCTTTGCCCGTAACAAATGCCTGGCGCGACTTGTAAGGACGTGTGGCGAATTAATGTGAGTTTCAAACGTTGTAACTCCAAATAACCATGCCAAAATAAAATGCCAGCTCGGTAATTTGTTGCATGGCGCCTAATGTATCACCCGTATAGCCACCTAGCCATTTGTGGATTTTTTGTCGCCACCAAAACCAACTTAAAAGCACGGGAATAAGCGTCATTAGCACGAATTTAACGCTAATCTCAAGCGAGTGATTATTGACTATCAACAAACCAAAAATAGACAAAAATGGTAGCAAACCAAACACCGTTGCAACCATTAACTCTTTGAAATTAATGGTTGTAGCAAGCGGCTTGGCTTTGCCTTCGGGCTTGGTGTAACTTAGGCTTGTCATCACATAAACTGCTGTCAAACGACTTAGCGCATGGCCTGCAATTAGGGCAAATGGTACAAGGTAATTATTGAGCGAACTTAGCAATTGAAACTTAGTAAACAACATTAAAAACAAAGCCACAGCGCCGTAAGTGCCGAGCCGAGAATCTTGCATGATAGTGAGTATTTGCTCTCGCTGCCAGCCGCCACCAATACCGTCTGCGCTATCTGCAAGACCGTCCTCGTGAAACGCACCTGTGAGGTAAATGGTGCCTGCCATACTGATTAACACGGCGACATTTTGTGGCAAAAATTGAGCGCTTAAGACAAAAAATCCTGCTCCCACCAAGCCAACAATAATGCCGATAAGTGGAAAATATTTGGCAGAATGATTAAGTTCTTTTTCGTCAAAGTCAGCAAAATTTGGCACTGGAATACGAGTAAAGAAACCTAAAGCCAATAAAAAATATCGCCATTCAGCTCTCATAATTAAGGTTTCTCTGACACGCCCGCGCTTTCGAAGCTGGCCATTTCATTTAAAAAATTAACCGCTGCTTGCACCATTGGATAAGCAAGTGCTGCACCAGTGCCCTCGCCCAACCGCATACCCAAATCTAGCAAAGGTTTTGCGCCTAAATAATCTAATAATTTTTTGTGCCCTGCCTCGCCCGAACAATGTGCAAAAATACAATACTGCAGAATATTCGGTTGCAATTTACTTGCAACAAGTAATGCCGATGTCGCAATAAAACCATCAATTAACAACACAGTTTTTTGCTCGGCCGCGCCTAACATTGCACCTGCCATCATGGCGATTTCAAAGCCGCCAAATACCGCCAACACCCGCAGCACATCTTGCTTGCTTAAAGAATGATGCTGAATAGCTTTTTCAAGAATCTCGGTTTTTTTCGCCAACCCCGCGTCATCTAAACCTGTGCCACGCCCTACACATTGCCCAATTGGCACATTGCACAAAACGCTCATTAAACAACTGGCAGATGACGTATTGGCGATACCCATTTCACCAAAACCAAGCACGTTGCAACCAGTATCAATCTCATGTTTTACAAGCTCCGCACCGCGTGTGAGCGCTTGCTCACATTGCATTTTCGTCATTGCGGGCTCATGCAAAAAATTTGCTGTCCCCATGGCAATTTTGATGTTGATTAAATTTGGATGGGGTTCAAACTGATGATTAACGCCAGCATCCACAACACGCATCTGCATATTATTTTGCTTGGCAAATACATTAATTGCAGCACCTCCACGTAAAAAATTAAGTACCATTTGCGCCGTGACTGCCTGCGGATAAGAACTAACACCGCTTGTAGCGATGCCGTGATCGGCGGCGAATACGAGCATGGTAGGCTTGCTTAATTGCGGCGTTAATGTATTTTGAATCAATCCAATTTGTAGCGCGAGCACTTCTAACTTGCCAAGTGCACCTATTGGCTTAGTTTTATGGTCAATTTTTTGTAGTAGCGCAGATTTTAAAGCTTCGCCCAGCGGTGAAATTTGAAATGTTGTCATGTCAGAAGTTTAAATGAAAAACCCGCAAAACCGTTAGGCTTTGCGGATTTAATTCCAACTTAAAACTGATTATTTAGCTGCTTCGGCGGCAGCGGCATCCTTAGCGGCTTGTATTGCATCAACCGCCTCTTCTTTGGCATCCACCGCCGCCGCAGATGTTGCTTCTGCAGCGTCTTTAGCCGCATCAGTCACTGCACCTTTGGCATCTGCCGCAGCATCTTTAGCAACTTCTTTTGTAGCATCTACTGCTTCGCTCATATCAGCTTTTGCAGCGTCAGCCGCTTCTTCTGTTTTTTTGCTACATGCAACAGTCAATGTCGTAGCAACTAAACCTACTAATAACGCACGTAATAATGTATTCATAATTAAACTCCTTAAATTTTTAAAAAACTATTGTGGTGGAATACGTAGCATTTGACCTGGATAAATTTTATCTGGATGACTTAACATGGGCTTATTCGCTTCGAATATCTTCATGTAAGCATTGGCGTTGCCATAAAATTCTTTTGCCACTTTAGAAAGCGTATCGCCACGCACTACTGTATAAAATTGCGGCTCAGCCTCAGCTTCAATGACACCCAATTGATCTTGCACGTGTTCTACACCCGCCACGTTGCCACAACACAGCAAAATTTTCTCTTTGGTGGCTTGATCTGCCGCCATGCCTTGCACGATGACTGTGCCAGAAGCACCATCAAAGCCAATTGCCAAGCCATCTGCGGTTAAATTCATTTTTGCCACATAATTTGCAATTGCGTTAGCTGCTGCCTTATTGGCCGCATCCACATTCACTGGTGTCGGGTTTGCTTTTGCGGTTACTTCTGTCGCTTTAGCCTCACCAATACCAAATAACTTTTCACCTGCTTCTTTAATAAATGAAAACATACCCATTTCGCTCTCCTTCTTTATTTTATTAGATTGATGCACCTAGATTGTAATTGAAGACAAGACCGCTGATAGGTTCAAGCCCACTGACAACATAATAGTGCAATTATTTTGTTTTGGCCACCTTAGATATTAATTTAATTGCGATGCTTTGTGCCAATATTGGTTAAGTTTGCTATAATGCGCGACTTGCAAATAGTCTTGTAATTAGTAATGCACTATTTCATGCTGGCCGGGTAGCTCAGTCGGTAGAGCAGCGGATTGAAAATCCGCGTGTCGGCAGTTCGATTCTGCCCCCGGCCACCAAATTTGCAAAATCTTTAGTTAGGTGATTAATCCAACGATCACCAAATTTGCACTTATTAAATCAATTCTCAATAAAATCAATCCCCTAAAGCATTCACATCTGATATTTCATGTGTACAATAAGCATACTTGTTGAGGCATTATCATGAAAAGTTATTCTGAGATTGAAGCAGTCGATTTATTCGATTTAATTACTAAACCAAAAGTACTTTTGGTCGATGTGCGTAATGACGATGAGGTCGCGCGTGGCGTTATCCCAGGGGCAATCCATATTCAGCTCTCAATGTTGCCAGTACAATACGAAAAACTAATGAATGCAAATACGGTTGTATTTTACTGCCATAGCGGCATACGTTCAGCGCATGCGGCAGATTTTGCAGTGAGTAAGGGTGTAAAAGACGTGTTCAATCTAGTAGGCGGTATAATTGCTTGGGGCAAAGCTGGCTACACTTTTAGTCAAAAGAAATAGTGAATTGGGTAGAATTGTCCTGAATGGAGAATCATGGAATTCGATAAAGAACTAGATGCTCGTAATCTCAATTGTCCATTACCCATTTTGCGTTGCAAAAAAGGTTTAAGCGAGATTAATGCAAATCAAATTTTAAAAATCATGGCGACAGATCCTGGCTCCGTCAAAGATTTTGAAGCTTTCTGCAAACAAACTGGGCATGTATTGACACGTCGGGATGAAGATGAAGGTGTTTATACGTTTTACATCAAAAAACGTGCGGATGCATAATTAAGTATGTCCAAAAAACTCGCCCTTATTGCTTCTAAAGGCAGTCTGGATTGGGCTTATCCACCTTTTATTTTAGCCTCAACCGCCGCCGCATTGGATTATGAAGTACAAATATTTTTCACTTTTTATGGCTTAACATTACTTAAAAAAGACCTTGGAGATTTAAAAGTATCTCCGCTTGGTAACCCTGCTATGCCAATGCCAATCCCCATGCCAAACTTTGTGCAAATGTTGCCTGGCATGGAAAGCATGGCTACCATGATGATGAAACAAAAGATTGAGTCTAAAGGTGTGGCTAGCATTGAAGAGCTGCGTACAGCGTGTATTGAAGCGGGCGTGAAGCTGATTGCCTGCCAAATGACGGTGGATTTATTCGATTTCAAAAAATCAGATTTTATTGACGATATTGAATTTGGCGGTGCCGCGACTTTCTTCGAATTTGCGGGCGAATCAGATGTGAATTTATTTATTTAGTGAATTAAATAAAACTGCAAAAACATGCCCTGCTAGCCGCATGGATATCGGCTCACAGGGCATCTTTTTAATATACAATTAATTAATCTTGCTTAATTGAGTTTGCAATTTCTCTAAACTCGCACCAAACTCTTCCACCCGCGCCTTTTCTTGCGCCACTACTTCAGCAGGCGCTCTTGATACAAAGCTTTCATTATTAAGTTTGCCATTGGCTTTGCTGATTTCGCCTTCTAAACGCGAAATTTCTTTGCCAATACGTTCTTTCTCTGCGGCAACGTCAATCTCAACTTTCAACATCAGCTTGAAGTTATCCACCAACATTACTGGGGCATCTGCTTCTGGTAACTCAGCAACAATTGCAACATCTTCCAACTTAGCTAGCGCTTTTAAATATGGTGCATAAAGTGCTAATTTTTCCGCATCTCCAGTGGCAATCAAAGGCACACGCGCTGCTGGTGAAATGCTCATTTCGCCGCGCAGACTACGGCAAGCGTCTACCATTTGCTTGAGTTGTGTAACCCATGCTTCTGAGACTTCATCTAACTTATCAGACTGAGCCTTTGGATAAGTTTCCAGCATAATGCTAGCACCATGCTTCTCAGTCATTGGCGCAATAGTTTGCCAAATCTCTTCCGTGATAAACGGCATAATCGGATGTGCTAAACGTAAAATTGTCTCAAGCACACGCAATAAAGTACGGCGTGTTGCGCGCTTTTCAGCATCCGTGCCATTTTGAATTTGTACTTTAGCGAGCTCTAAATACCAATCGCAGTATTCATCCCACACAAATTCATAGATCGCTTTTGCAGCTAAGTCAAAACGGTAATCTTCAAACGCTTTTTCAACTTCAGCTTCTGTACGTTGCAAAATGCTCACAATCCAACGGTCGGCTTGGCTAAACTTGCGCCCGCCTTCACCGCAAGTAAGCGCATCAAAACCATTGTCTTGAGGCGTTCCATCTTCTTTTTGTGTGTTCATCAACACAAATCGTGTTGCATTCCACAGTTTATTGCAAAAGTTACGATAACCATCACAACGCTGCAAATCAAACTTGATATCGCGACCAGGGCTTGCTAACGCGGCAAAGGTAAACCTTAAAGCATCAGTCCCGTAAGCGGCAATGCCTTCGGGGAATTCTTTGCGCGTACGTTTCTCAATTTTTTCTGCGTCTCTAGGGTTCATCAAACCTGTGGTGCGCTTTTTAATCAATTCATTCAAGCCAATGCCGTCAATCAAATCAATCGGGTCTAATACATTACCCTTAGATTTAGACATTTTTTGACCTTCAGCATCACGAATCAGACCGTGCACATAGACATGCTTGAACGGAATTTTGCCAGTGATGTGCGTGGTCATCATCACCATGCGCGCCACCCAGAAGAAAATAATGTCGAAACCCGTGACTAAAACACTCGAAGGCAGATACTGCTGCAAGGCAATATTGACCTGGTCTTTGGCTGCATTGCCCGTCCAATCTAGCGTTGAGAAAGGCCATAAAGCGGATGAATACCAAGTATCCAGTACATCGTCATCACGCTTAAGACCTGTTTCTAAAACTTCATTTAGGTGGTCAATGATCCCTTCTTTTTCATGATCTTGTAAAGCTGGTCTTTGCTGTGTTTTGACAATTTCAATTTGATTCTGAATACTGCTTTCAAACGCACTTTGTGCTTCTGTTTCGTCATGCGCTACGTAGACAGTCCCTGTTTTATCATACCAAGCGGGGATTTGATGACCCCACCACAATTGACGCGAGATACACCAATCTTGAATGTTGTTGAGCCATTGGTTGTAGGTGTTGACCCAGTTTTCCGGATAAAACTTGATTTCGCCGTTCGCCACAACATCCAGCGCTTTTTGTGTGATTGATTTACCATCAACGTCAGGCTTGCTCATGGCTACAAACCATTGGTCGGTGAGCATGGGTTCAATAATCACGCCCGTGCGGTCGCCTCTAGGCACTTTAAGTTTATGTTTATCGGTTTTGACTAAATAGCCGCCCGCTTCTAAATCTTCAACAACTAACTTACGTGCAGCAACTGTGGTTAATTCTTGGTATTTTGCGGGAGCGTTTTCGTTCACCAAACCTACCAATGACAAAATTTCTATCATAGGCAATTTGTGACGTTGACCAACCGCATAGTCATTAAAGTCATGCGCAGGCGTCACTTTTACCACGCCTGTACCGAATTCTTTATCGACATAATCATCGGCAATAATCGGAATTTCACGATTACATAACGGTAACTTCACATTCTGGCCAATCAAGTGTTTATAACGCGCATCTTCAGGATGCACCATCACTGCCACATCGCCCAGCATGGTTTCAGGACGGGTTGTTGCAACAGTCAAATGACTGAACCATCTGCAAGTGGATAGTTGATGTGCCACATAAAACCATCTTCTTCTTCCTGCACCACTTCTAAATCTGAAACGGCTGTGCCTAACTTCACATCCCAATTCACCAAGCGTTTGCCGCGATAAATCAGACCTTCGTTATACAAGCGTACAAAAGTTTCAGTCACGGTTTTGTTTAAACCTTCATCCATGGTGAAGCGCTCACGCGACCAATCAGGCGATGTACCTAAGCGGCGCATTTGTTTGGTGATAGTGTTGCCTGAGTATTCTTTCCATTCCCATACTTTTTCGAGAAACTTTTCGCGACCTAAATCGTGACGACTGACGCCTTGCGCATCCAATTGACGTTCCACAACAATTTGCGTTGCAATACCCGCGTGGTCTGTACCTGGTTGCCACAGCGTGTTATCGCCCTTCATACGGTGGTAACGTGTTAACGCATCCATCAGAGTTTGATTAAAGCCATGCCCCATGTGTAGCGTGCCCGTGACGTTAGGCGGAGGTAGCAGAATGCAGAAATTTTCTTTTTTGTTGGAGTCTAAGCCAGCTGCATAATAGCCTTTGCTCTCCCAAAATTCGTACCATTTGCTTTCTATGGTTTTTGGATCAAAAGATTTGGCTAGCTCTTTTTGTGATGCTAAGTGTGTTTCAGATATAGGTGGAGTATTCATATTGGCTAGATTTTACCATATGGAATTACTGCTTTTACTGTGGAAGTTTATGGTGGGAGTTTAAAAACCGAATTTAAATATTGTACCTACCGATGCAAAGCAAACAGACAGGTGAAAGTAGCTCCACAAAATATAGCGTTGCCTTAACTTTTGTGGGGATAGGCTAGAAATTAAAAATAATCTATTATCGCGCGGCGCACGCATAATATGCACACCCGTTTCTTTACGAATTTCGCGGTGCTGTTGTTCGACTTCTCTAATCGCAGCGCGGCGCGCCAATTCCCACTCGCGCAAATCAATCTCACCATCGCCATTTAAATCAAAGCGCTTTTTAAGATTGACAGGATCTTTTTTCCACTCAGCCAATAAAAAACTGACGTCTTCCTTTAGATTCAACACAGAGTTAGCATCGCCGATTGTAGAAAACTCACCCAATACATAAATTGAGCCAGCATAAAGCAACTCTTCTACATGTTTATAGTCGCCTTGGTAACTCACACGACGCTCTGGAGCAACCACTTCAGCGTAATCGGGGTCAACTACACAGCTTCCCGTAACGTCATTAATTTCAAACGTTGTGTCACTCACACCACTAGAAATTTCGCGCCATTCACGATCACTATTATCTTTGGTATAAACCCAATAGCGAAACCAAACACAAGCGACTCCACTTAATGGACTTACAATAAGGTTTTCAGTAGCCACGCACGCACGACCATACACTTCTACATAGCCTTGTGCTGCTGAGGCAATACGTGAAGTGGCAATATCCGCAATAGTGCGTGCGTGCTTAAAAGTGGAGGACCAAACAAAAAAACCGATAAACGCAACTAGGCCCATTGCAATCAACCAGATTCTTTTATCATTTGCATGCAATGCAAATGCAAATAGGCTTAAATAACTAGCTGAAGTAAGAGCATCTGCATAATGCCCCCGCAAACTACGCCACATAAGAAGAGGTTAGCTATTAAAACGCTGGTTAATATTAATATCTGTTAACTCTTCCGCCGCAAATTTTAATAACTCAAACGATTTAAAATCAAATAAGCGCGCCAGTATTAGATCTGGAAACTGCTGAATTCTTACATTATTGATATTCACGCTGTCGTTATAAAACTCACGTCTATCCGCAATAGCATTCTCTAAGCCGCTGATGCGTGATTGTAAATGTAAAAACTGTTCATTAGCCTTTAGCTCTGGGTAAGACTCTGCCAGTGCAAACAATTGACCCAAGCCACTTCTTAGCACACTTTCTGCAGTACCTAATGCCGCAACATTTTGCGATTCGCGAGCTTCAGATACACGTGAGCGCGCCTGAATCACTTTTTCTAATGTTTCTTGCTCGTACTTCATATACTGCTTACAAGTATCCACTAACTTAGGCAGCTCATCGTGACGCTGTTTAAGCAAAACATCAATATTTGCCCACGCTTTTGATACGCCATTTTTAACACTAATCAAGCTGTTGTAAGCAATGATGAAATAAACCAAAACAACTGCTAATAGAATATAAAAAATCAAGATTAAGCTCCTTTATTTGTAACTAAACTTTCACATTATCACCAAATAGCTCGGTTCCCACGACATCCCAATAACGTGAAAAACGTTTTAATCTTTTATCGCTAATTTCAACCTCAGTAAATTTCACTTCTGGCTGCCAAATCGGATTAAATGGTTCTAATAACGCTTTTATTTGAGTATTGGGCGTTGCTTGCGTAACAATTTGGCCTACACCGCGTTCATTTAGTACCTCACGTGTATCGCCAATCCAAATTTCTATTTCTTGCAGCTCACTTAAACAATCTGCCAAAAACTGCAAGCGCTTAAGTGGCCACTTACCATATAAAAAATCATCAAACACAAAAATTTTGGGCATGGGCTTACGTAATAAAGGATGTGCTGAAGAGAGCATTTCATCATGCACATAAATGGCGATAGCGCGATGCACCGAAATTGGTGCCCTTTCAGGCATCATCACTCGGTGCAGTTTAGCCTGGCCAGGTTTGGCATTAGCAAATAATTTTTCGTTTAACGCCTCGTGACTGGCGTCAAATGGGCAATTGACTGTGCAAGTTGAGCAATATTTTTCGCCCGTATGGCGCGCTAGATTTTCTTTATTAAAGTAGTAGGGTTTAGAGCTAAATAGCGAGGCTACCCACTGCCAAGACAAATGATTTGAGGCTTTATCCCCATCAAGCAAATGATTTTCAAACCAATCGGCTGCTTCGCGCCAATCCACTTTTAACCAATGCACTATATAAGCTGCAAACCATTTTCGCGCATGATTGTGTACATACCCATCATGGGTCAAATTTCTTATGAAACCGTCCATACAGGGCAGGCCAGTAATTCCTTGGCGAATAAAATCTGGCATTAATTTGTCCCCTAAAAATACTTTAGGGTCTTCAATATCATTAAAGATTCCATTGCCTAAATCATGCCAAACACGTCGCCAATAGTCACGCCTAGCCAGTTCTTCTACAAATTTTGCAGACTCTACCCCAAAGCGATAGCGCACGCTGTCTGATGCCTCTTTTAAGGTTAAACAGCCATATCGAAAATAAGGTGAAAGCTTAGAAACCGAGCCATTAAGAAAATTATGGTTACGATTATAAGCCTCCATGTCCATCGTATTCAGACGCTTGAGCGCTTCATGTCTGCCACCACGCCAGTCGTCACCCAAAAACGAGCCTGTGGCCTGCGGAAACATGCGCCTCATGTACTGTAGACGCTCTATACGATCTGATGGTATTGTGAGTTTATAATAATTTGCCATGACAGTAATTCTTACCTTACTCTTTTCGTATCAATAGTTTACACTCTTTTTATAAGTTTGTTTCGAGTATGTTTTTCTTTATTTTAATATGAATTGCAACCACGCTTTAGTAGTTTATGAATTAGTTTTTCTCTAAAAATAATTAAAATGGTGCTAAGATAATTCTGGTAACTTTTAAGCAAGTTAAAAGAGGCTAATATGATAGATGCAATGTGGATTTGGGGCGCAATTGGTTTAGTTTTATTGGCGGTCGAAATGGCTACTGGTACATTTTATGTGCTGTGGTTTGGCGTTTCTGCCTTAAGCGTAGCTATCGCTATGTGGATGTTCCCGAATATTCCTCAGGCGATGCAATTTGCCATGTTTGCAGTGCTTTCATTCAGCTCACTCGCAATTTGGAGGCTGAATTACAAAAAAACAGAAACTCACTCGCGCGTAGGCCAAGCGCAAGGTGAAGAGATAGGCCGTACAGGCACGGTAATAGAGGCTTGCAGTGCAGCGAAAAATGGCAAAATTCGTTTTACTCAAGGCTTAATGGGCAGCCGCGAATGGGCTGCGATTTCTGACGATGCTATTGAAGCTGGGACTGATGCAACAGTAATTGCCGTTGAAGGCAACGCATTGCGCGTTAAAAAAGTGTAATTACAAAATTAATTAATAGGAAAAAATGATGACCGAATTTAGCTTAGTACTTATATTTTTAGCGATTATTGCCATATTTAAAGGCGTGCGTATTGTACCGCAGGGCGAGGAATGGGTAGTTGAACGTCTAGGTAAATTTGCAGGTGTACTATCACCAGGCTTACATGTGATTAACCCTGTTTTTAGTCGCGTTAGTTATAAAGTTACCACTAAAGATATTATTTTAGAGATACCACAGCAAGAAGTCATTACGGCAGATAACGCAGTTATTCTAGCAAATGCAGTTGCGTTTATTAAAGTAAGCAATATTGAACGCGCTGTTTATGGCATTGAAAACTTTCGCGAAGCCATGCGTAATATGGTGCAAACTAATTTACGTTCTATTATTGGTGGGATGGAATTAAATCATGCACTCACTTCGCGTGACCGCATTAAAGCTGAACTTAAAGCCGCCATTGCCGATGAGGCGTTAGACTGGGGCTTAACTGTAAAGTCGGTTGAAATTCAGGATATTAAGCCTTCTAGTAACATGCAAGACGCGATGGAGAGACAAGCTGCTGCCGAGCGTGAACGCGTAGCCGTAGTCACCGAAGCCGAAGGTGCAAAACAGTCGCTCATCTTGAATGCAGAGGCTCGCCTAGAAGCAGCGCGTAAAGATGCTGAGGCGCAGATGATTGCCGCCAAAGCCTCGGCAGAATCGATTAAATTTATTGCTGAAGCGGTAAAAGAGAACAATACCTCCGCTACATTTTTGTTGGGTGACCGCTACATTACCGCTTTACAAAAAATCTCAGCTTCTGACAACAGTAAAATTGTTGTCATGCCAGGCGATTTGGTTGGCGCGGTTAAAAATTTGGTGGGCGGAAAATAAGCGTGGGAAGTATTTTAAACCGAACAAACGCTGCAAGCTGGGTCGCGGCTCAGCTTAATAGTGCGCCATTCCATAGCAAGCGCGTCAAGCAACAGTAATCTGCCCTGCAAACTCTCACCAATATTCATCATTAATTTTAAGGCTTCAGCTGCTTGTGTAGTGCCTATCATACCCACCAAGGGCGCAAATACCCCATTTTCGGCACAGCGCATTTCTTGGTCGCTACCCGTATCAGGAAACAAACAGTGATAGCATGGGCTGGTATCATGCCTAAAATCGAACACCGTGATTTGCCCTTCAAAACCAATTGCCGCGCCTGAAACTAAGGGTTTTTTAAGCTGAAAACACACGCGGTTTAGCGCATAGCGAGTCGCAAAATTATCACTGCAATCAATTACCACATCTGCCTGCTCGACCAATATTTTAAACTCAGCCTCGGAAGACTTTTGTTGAACGGTTTGCACCACAACGTCAGGATTAATTTCGTAAATGGTTTGTTGCGCAGAAACAGCTTTATTGATGCCAACACTTTGCGTAGTGTGAATAATTTGCCGCTGTAAATTAGTTAAATCGACATGATCAAAATCACAAATGGTTAATTTACTTACGCCAGAAGCCGCACAATATAAGGCTGCTGGCGAACCCAATCCACCCGCACCTACAATCAGCACATGACTTTGTGTGAGCTTTTCTTGACCTTCATAACCAATCTGCGGCAGCAGAATATGGCGGCTGTAACGCAGGAGTTGGTTGTCATTCATTGTGGTAATTTGCCAGCAGCTACAGCACTAGAAAACAAAATATAAGTCGGAACCCAAGCAACCACATCATCAAAAGTTGGTGAAGGCACCTGACTGACAAAATCCACATCTGCGGTATCTGCAGTATCTAAATTTGAGTTCCCAGTTGTTGGATTATTACGGCCATCAATATTTTCTAGTTCATCGGCTGAAATTCCAGCAGGAAGTGCATTTACTGTATTACCTTCGTTACGAGCACCATAGCCATTTTTTCCATGAGAAGCAATTACAGCCGCTAATCCAGTTCCTATGGTTGATGAACATGCGCTTGATGTGCATACTCGAAGAGTTGCTGTTGAAGTCAAACTAAAGCCATTTGCAGAATTAGAAAAATTAGGATGCACACGATAACGAAAACGATTACCCCAGCCATCAGCTTCGGGAGTTCCCAGGGTGGCCCAAGGTACCCGCCCTTCCTGTGAAGGACATGCACCCGCAGTACGAGCTTGTTCCAATCCATCACCGTCAGTATCTGAACATGGCAAGTAAGGCCGGCCGTCAGTAGCAGTATGGCTCAAAGCATATCCTTGTATAGCATCTTGAATTTGCTGTAGAGATGTACGAGTTTCTCGTAAATGTTGCAAGTCAATTTGTGCAGATAACGGAACTATTAAGCCTCCAAGCAATAAACCTACGATGGCTAATACCACAGCCATTTCAACTAAAGTAAACCCTACGGAATTTTTAAAATTGAATTTCAACATATTGAATTTAATAATAAACTACCAAATCATTAAAAATCGCGGTTGAGGGCTTTTGTTCAAAAAAAGTATCTTCCCCATCTGGATTCACACCGCTTGCTATAGAGCTATTTTCTCCTTCTAAATAATTTGAAAGAGTTTGTTTCTGGGCATTGCTGCTACGGGTCTGTCCCAGCGAAGTTAGCGCCTTGCCCGCAACTGCTACAACTGCTGCTTTATGGTTTTGTGTGCTAGATGGAGCAACTACTGTAAGGCAATCATTTGCAGGAATATCATTGCACGGTGGAGACAAAAAACTTTCAGGATCTTTATCGTATGCAACAGCATAAAAAACTAATTCTTTCCAATTTAACCACCATCCAGAGCCTGATGTAATTTTGCAACTTCCTGGCCACGATGCAGACATAACATTACTACTATCAGCCCTAGTTTGAGTAAAGGATGTGTCTGGAATGCGCCCAAATCTATTATTACTACTATCGGCAAAACTGGGATATGCAGTTGCCTTATTTGTTGACCAGAGATGGCGATCAACTCCACTTGAAATTGCATATTGCTTCAAACAGTACAGCGCCTCATTGGCTACGCGTGTTTCAAGATGTGGCATCAACTCAGTTGTAGAAATAACTACAGTTTTGTCATTTAGTACTGTAGCACCACTAAAATCCGAAATTGGACCAAAGATAAATCCATTTGTCGCGCTACTATCAACAAAATCAGCATTATCCTCCGTGCCAACCAATATATCTAAGTAGTTTACAGGATTACACTTAGGAGTGGCGGACGCAGGTGTTGTTGTGCAAATATCATTAGCATTGCAATTTACCCCTACTGTACAACTCCTGTCCTGGTTTATGCCATCTTGTCGAGTAATAGGGTAACCTGCAGAATATATAACTGCTACTGCACCAGTTCCAGTGCTACCATTTTTAATTACTACACCACCTAGATCACGAACAGTAATAGTGCCTACTGAGTCGCTATTCAAACACCCTGGCTGACCCATAGCAGTGCAAGTTGTACGCGTGTTATTTTTAAAATTGTTGGAAACCGCATACCATAGTCGCTCCCCATAACCATCACGCAAATCGTCAACTCCTAAAGTTTTCCAAGGAAATCTACCTATCCGATTCGCTTGTTGTGATCCTGCCGCACTTCCACAAGATACTTCAGCGATACCATCATTGTTCAAATCTGGGCACGGCATATCTCCTAGACGAGGTCCAGCCACTGATAAATTTAATGAAGTTGCATATCCAATCAATGCTAGTTTTGCCTTTGCCAGCGATGCGGCTGTTGCCTTTTCACGGTATACCTTTGCGCTTGTACCATCTAACTGCGTCACAAAAAAAGCCGTAGCGGCTAATGCGACTAACACCGCAAAGATGATTAAAGCTAAACCTTCTTGCTTGATGATTTGCTTTTGCATAAAGCTTAGTAACCAATCGTACCGCTATCGCCTTGTGCGCCGTGGTTGCGCGCTTCGCGCACTTTGTTACTTTCTGGGTCGTAAACTTGGCCAGCTTTTAAATTTAGCCTTCTACCGTTGGCGGATAGTTTGATTGGCACGCGATTGCTATCTTCTGATAACCTGCCTACTTGCACATCTTTATTGCCTGAGTTTTCTTGCAGGGCTTGGTTATTCACCCACACGGTGCCATGTTTGCCATCGTTACGCTTTACATAACCCTGCAAATTGACTGCCCTGGGAAGCACTATTGGTGAGGCTTCTGGGGCATCGGTTGGCGAATCAACAACCACTGGCGCTATTAATTTTTTCTTGGTTTGTCTTAAATAATCTAGGTTGCTACGCTCTGCGGGCGAGGTAAATAAGCGGCCCATTGGCTCGGCCGCGATTGCCAATTGACCAAAAATTAGCTGGCTAAAAAATATAATTAATAAAATAAAATATTTCATCATATTGCCCCCGCCGATGTTGCATTAGAAAGCTGTGGGTCACGTAAAGTCAGCCAATCTATTTCGCAATTTGCTTGCATATTAGCCGCAACATCTTTGGCATTTACTACCGCGCCAATAGGTCGGCTTATTTCACAATCGCGCACAATAAATGGCGTGGTTTGCTCTCGCAGACCTTCTAACAATGCCAATATATCACCTTCGTGCAACATATCTAACTTAAGGTTCATCACAGAACGATTCAACCTAAAACTACCTAAATTTGGCAAAAAGCTGGGTTTATAATTTTCTTGTAGGCCTATGCTGTAATCTATGCTAAATAATTTATGTTGCGCATGAATGTTTCGCAGCATTTCTATCCATTCTATTCGCCTCTCTTCGCCTATAAAGCCGCTAGCCAATAAATCGTTGTAGATTGGCAAGTACTTAATAATTGTGTCTTTTTCTAGTCCAGAAGATTGAAATTTTTGACGTGCTTGATTGAGCATATTTTGTTGCGCTTGCAATGCTTCTTCATTTTTTGTGCGGTATTGATCTGCAAAGCTCACCAACAACCCCACCAGCACTAGAGATGCCCCCAGGCCGACTATTGGATAACGTAATTTTCGCCAATCTTGTTGCGTTAAGCTCATGGCGTAGCTCCAGTATTGCTGTGCTTTAAAATAATTTTTAATTTAAATATTGCGGGTGGGCGCTCTGTACTGGTATTTTCATCGGTTGTGCTTCCTTGCAAGTTAGCGAGCGAACTCACGTTTACTGGCTCCTGCAACACTACCACTTGTTCAACCAGAACATTTTCACGCAGATGATTCACAAACATGTTCACACTATTTAATGCTGCACGATAATCCCCTGTAAAGCCCTTAATTTCAGCATTGATAAAACCTACTTGAATAAGTTTGGTAGGATCGGCACTGACAGCCACAGTTGGCTGATTATTGGAACTTTGTGCCGAGCCAGCTTCATCCTTAATTTCTCTATCATTCGTTTGCGTCCAACGAATTCTGCTTAAAGTAATTTCTGGCGAAGCTTCAAAAGCGTTACTCAATATTTGCATGAGCTGGCGCGGTGATTGATCATTATTTTTAATGGTTTGTGCCAACTCAGCCGCAACTTTTAGCTCGGTACTGGCAATTGGTGAAGTTGGGAAATTTTTCGCAACCTCTTCATATTGTTGCTGTTGAGAGCGGGTTTGTGCAGTAATAAATTTCAGCTGTTCTTTCTGTTGCATGC
>JANNFN010000148.1:0-4160 GCA_031379885.1 Methylotenera sp. | reverse complement strand
CGAAGCAACTACCGCTAAAACCAAAGTGTGGGGCGGTGAGCAAGTAGTTGTGATGCCGCAAGTCAATCCACAAGAACAAGCATTTTTGCCAGAAAATATTCCGCTTGATATTGTGTTCGAAGATGATACGATTTTGGTGTTAAATAAACCTGCAGGCTTAGTGGTACATCCTGCGGCGGGTAATTGGAGCGGTACATTATTAAATGCTTTGTTGTATCACGTGCCTCAATTAGCAGACGTGCCACGCGCGGGCATCGTCCATAGGCTAGATAAAGACACCAGCGGATTATTAGTAGTCGCCAAAACGCTAGAGGCGCAGACCAGCTTGGTACGCCAGTTGCAAGCGCGTACGGTGAAGCGCGAATATCGCGCCATTGTGTGGGGTATTATGTGGCGACATGGCACGGTGAATCAACCCATTGGTCGCCATAGCCATGCGCGCACTAAAATGGCCATCTCTCGCACTGGCAAGCCAGCTGTGACGCATTACGAGGTGCTAGAGCGCTTTGGCACCAATACCTATGTGCGCTGCAATTTAGAAACAGGCCGCACACATCAAATTCGCGTGCATATGCAGTTTTTAAAAGCTCCGATTGTGGGTGATAGCGTCTATGGTATTGGTAATATTATTCCACATAAACAAATGACGCAAACCCTACGCGATGCCATTACTGGCTTTAATCGCCAAGCGCTACATGCGATTAAATTAGGCTTAATTCACCCAAAAACTGAAGAGTTTATGGAATGGCAAATTGAACTTGCTGATGACATGAAAGCATTGCTGGAAGCCATGCGCCATGAAGATCCGCCGCCTGATGAAGAAGGCGTTGCGTTTGATTTTGGTGTAGATGAAAATGGTTTGTATGTTGGCGAAGATGACGAAAATTGGGAAGATGATGATTTTGAAGATGATGGCGATTTAGAGGATGAATGACTTGTTAAATCTTAGCGATTTCATTATCCCGAATTGGCCTGCACCTAAAAATGTGCATGCCCTGCAAACCAATAGACATGCGGGGGTTAGCCAAGCGCCTTATGATAGCTTGAATTTCGGCATGCATGTAAAAGACAATCCAATGCATGTCGCGCATAACCGCCAGTTGTTGAGCGATTATGTGCCAAGCGAACCTGTTTGGCTCAACCAAGTGCATGGCACCCATGTATTAAATGTAGGTGTCGTCGATGCGGCGAACACATCATGTGTGCCAGATGCCGACGCGGCGTACGCAACGCGCAAAAATGTTGTCTGTGTGACGATGACGGCGGATTGCTTGCCAGTGCTATTGTGCGATACCGCTGGCACAGTGGTCTCTGCAGTGCATGCGGGCTGGCGTGGACTGTGCGATGGTGTGCTGGAAGCTAGCATCCATGAGGTCTGCAGGGCGGCTAATATTGATTCGAATCAGCTACTTGCATGGCTTGGGCCCGCAATTGGTCCGAATGCGTTTGAAGTCGGTGCGGAAGTGCGCGAACAATTTATGGCAATCGATAAAAAATCTGAAGTTGCTTTTAAACCTCATGGCGACAAATGGCTATGTGACATTTACAAAATCGCCACACAACGCCTGAATAATCTTGGCATCACGAAAGTCTACGGCGGAGACCGTTGTACTTATACTGAAAAAGACCAGTTTTTTAGTTATCGCCGCGACAATGTTACAGGCCGCATGGCCACTCTGATATGGTTGGCATGAGCTATAATAGCGACTCTCTAAGTCTCTAAAATTTTATGACAATTCCTGATTTCCCAGTATTGGTTTGGATTATTCTTTCTAGTTTCATCGGCGGGGCGCTTAGCGTTGCGGGCGCAGCACTGGTGGCGCTCAATGCGCGTGCCACGGCGGTGCCTATGCTCATCAGCTATGCCATTGGCGCGATGCTAGGCGCAGTTTTTCTCGAGATTCTGCCAGAAGGCATTAAAGTCGCGACCGATGTACACACTTTCACCGCGACGGTCTTATTCGGCATTTTACTGTTTTTTACGTTGGAAAAACTGGTGATTTGGCGGCATTGTCATGGCGACCACTGCGAAGTGCATGCGATTCATACAGAGGAAGAGTGCCCAGAAACGCATCCGCACACCACCAAATACAAACCAGTCACTGTTAAGCAACCATCAATTTTGGCGCCTGCGGCAAGTCATCACTCTCATACGCACGACCACGGAAGAAGCGGCATGATGGTGATGATTGGCGATACTTTCCACAACTTTGTGGATGGCATTTTAATCGCCTCGGCATTTATGGTGGATATTAAAGTCGGTATCGTGACTTCGATTGCGATTATCGCGCACGAAATTCCGCAAGAAGTGGGTGATTTTTTAATTTTGCTACATTCTGGTTACAGCAAAAAACAAGCCTTCGTGTTCAATTTAGTCTCTAGTTTCGCCACCGTAATTGGCGGCACAGCGGCGTATTTTGCGCTGAGTCATGTGCAGGGATGGGTTCCAACTATTCTCGGTTTAGCCGCCGCTAGCATGCTCTACGTAGCCGTTGCAGATTTGATCCCCAGTTTGCACAAACGCACTGAATTGCGCGCCAGCATTTCGCAGTTGCTCCTGATTGCATGCGGCGTTGGCTCAATTGCACTTACAGAATATTTTTTAGGGTAACCATTTATTTAAACCATATGAAAACAGCTATTTCTACAGCACCAAAAGTCGGCTTCGTTTCACTTGGCTGCCCAAAGGCGGGCTCAGATGCCGAGCGCATACTTACGCAACTACGTGCCGAAGGCTATGAAATTTCTGCCAGTTATGAAGATTCTGATTTAGTCGTCGTTAACACCTGCGGCTTTATTGATAGCGCGGTGCAAGAATCGCTTGATGCGATTGGCGAGGCGCTACACAAAAATGGCAAAGGAATTGTCACGGGCTGCTTAGGCGCCAAAAAAGATGTCGTCATCAACGCGCACCCCAGTGTGCTGGCCGTTACTGGACCACATGCCCTAGAAGAAGTAATGACGCATGTACATGCCAATTTGCCTAAATTGCATGAACCGTTTATTGATTTAGTGCCACCGCAAGGCATCCGTTTAACGCCTAGTCATTATGCTTATTTAAAAATTTCAGAAGGCTGTAACCACCGCTGCAGTTTTTGCATTATCCCGAGCATGCGTGGTGATTTGGCTAGTCGCCCGATTGGCGAGGTATTGAACGAGGCAGAAAACCTTGTCAATGCAGGCGTTTCGGAAATTTTAGTCATTTCGCAAGATACGTCTGCTTACGGGGTAGATGTTAAATATCGCTCAGGTTTTTGGAACGGTCGCCCAGTCAAAACGCGTATGACCGAGCTGTGCCAAAGCTTAAGCGAGCTAGGCGTTTGGACGCGCTTGCATTACGTGTACCCATACCCGCATGTAGATGAAGTGATTCCATTAATGGCAGATGGCCTGATTTTGCCGTACTTAGATGTGCCATTTCAGCACGCTAGTCCTAGAATCTTAAAAGCCATGAAACGCCCAGCCCATGCCGAAAACAACTTGGCGCGTATTAAAGCTTGGCGCGAAATCTGCCCAGATATTACCGTGAGAAGCACGTTTATCGCAGGCTTCCCCGGTGAAACCGAAGACGACTTTAAAATGCTGCTCGACTTTTTAGAAGAGGCTCAATTAGACAGAGTAGGTTGTTTTGCTTATTCCGCAGTCGATGGCGCAAAAGCCAACGAACTGCCAGACCACGTGCCAGAAAAAGTGAAACAAGAGCGCCTAAGCCGCTTTATGGCGGTGCAAGAGCGTATTAGTGCCGCTAAGTTACACCATAAAATCGGCAGCATGCAAACCGTGCTGGTGGACGAAATTGTGCAAGATGCTGAAGGCAATGTTGAAGCGGTTGGCCGTACTAAAGCCGATGCGCCAGAGATTGATGGTGTAGTGTATCTAGAAGATGCCGAAGGCTTAACGCCAGGAGATTTTGTGGAAGTGGAGATTTATAGTGCGGATGGGCATGATTTGAGGGGCGGGCCACCGCGGGGTTAGGTAATGGAATCAAAAACTAAATCAATCACCGAATTAGAAAAGGTTAAAAATCTTGTTTTACAGAAATATGGACGTAATGTTTACAATTTCGGCCTTTTAGAATCATGGTTGAAAGCGTTGGTTTCACATGCTGAAATTTCTGGTCATTTAAGTGAATTACCTGAGATATTAAGTCAGCAAAAAAC
>JANNFN010000146.1:0-3351 GCA_031379885.1 Methylotenera sp. | reverse complement strand
AGGGCTAGATGCGATTGATGTGCTTAAAGCGACATTCCCCGCTGGCACGGTTTCAGGCGCGCCAAAAGTACGCGCAATGGAAATTATTGATGAACTGGAGCCCAGTAAACGTGGCATCTACGCAGGCGCTGTAGGATATTTGGGTTTTAATGGCGATATGGACGTAGCCATCGCCATAAGAACAGGCGTGATTAAAGATAATATGCTCTACGTGCAAGCAGGGGCGGGCATTGTGGCTGATTCCGTGCCGCAATCCGAATGGGATGAGACCCAAAACAAAGCCAAAGCGGTGCTGCGCGCAGCGGAACTTGTGCAAGCTGGCTTAGACTCGAAAGAAGGTAATTAAAATGTTATTAATGATTGATAATTACGACTCTTTTACCTATAACTTGGTGCAATATTTAGGTGAGCTTGGGCAGGATGTGCAGGTTTATAGAAACGATGAAATTGATTTAAAAAAAATTGCGGAACTTAAACCCAAATATATCGTGATTTCTCCAGGCCCCTGCACGCCAAATGAGGCGGGTATTAGCTTGGCGCTGATTAAAGAATTTGCAGGCAAGATTCCGCTGCTTGGCGTGTGCTTGGGGCATCAAAGCATCGGCCAAGCGTTTGGTGGCAAAATTGTTCACGCCAAGCAGCTCATGCACGGTAAAACTTCGCTCATTCACCACACGAGCAAAGGCGTGTTTAAGGATTTGTCTAATCCGTACACCGCCACGCGTTACCATTCGCTGGTGATTGAGCGCGAAACCATTCCCGATTGCTTAGATATCACTGCGTGGACAGAAGACGGTGAGATTATGGGCGTTAAGCACAAAACCTTGGCGGTGGAAGGCGTACAGTTTCACCCAGAATCTATCCTCACTGAGCACGGACATGATTTGCTCAACAATTTTTTGAAGGCTTATTAAGTGCCATGTCTTTAATGAAATACAAAGAAGCCTTAGAGCACGTGTTAAATGGCAGAGACTTAAGTCATGTCGATATGCTCGCGCTCATGCAGCAGGTGATGGGTGGCGAACTCACGCATGCGCAAATCGCAGGTTTGGTGATTGCTTTGCGCGCCAAGGGTGAAAGTGTGGATGAAATCACCGCCGCGGCCGAAGTAATGCGTCAACTTTCCACCAAAGTGGAAATTGCCGATAACACACATTTAATTGACACCTGCGGCACTGGCGGCGATGGCATTCAAACTTTTAATGTTTCTACTTGCGCTGCGTTTGTAGCGGCAGCCGCAGGCGCAAAAGTCGCTAAGCATGGCGGCCGCTCGGTTTCCAGTACTTGTGGCAGTGCAGACGTGCTGGAAGCGCTTGGCGTGAACGTTAATTTAACACCAGAACAAGTCGCCAAATGTGTAAATGAAATAGGCATTGGCTTTATGTTTGCGCCAAATCACCACAGCGCTATGAAACACGCCTCGCATGAGCGTCGTGAGCTGGGCGTGCGCACGATATTTAACTTGCTTGGACCGCTTACCAACCCTGCCAATGCTAAGCGGCAGGTGATGGGCGTATTCAGTAAAGATTTCACTTTGAAGCTGGCAAAAGTGCTGCAGAACTTGGGTTCGGAACACGTTTTAGTTGTGCATGGTGCGGATGGTATGGATGAAATTTCGTTTACTGGTGATACGTTTGTGGTGGAACTGAAGGACGGAAAAATTAGCGAATACACGCTGAATCCTGCGCAATTTGGTTTAAAAATTCACGCACTTAAAAGCATCCGTGTAGAAAATGCCGCGCAATCGAAAGCGATGATTTTGGATGTTTTAGCTGGAAAATCTAGCGCTGGTACACAGAGTGCCGCGCGCGAAATGGTGTTGTTAAATGCTGGCGCGGCGATTTATGCAGCAGGCCTGCAGGCCAATATCCATGCGGGTGTTGGGCATGCCGAAAAAGTGATTGATAGTGGCGCAGCTAAAGAAAAATTAATACAATTGATACAATATTCTGCGCAGACAAAAGCATGACAGCCCGAAACTTGACTGACCGAACCCCCGCAGAAACCAAAGCGTTTGCCGATAAACAGCTAGACGCGTTTTTTGAAAGCGTGACGCCAGAATTAAAGAATCACGTTACCTCGCTACCCAAACGCATCACGCAAATCAGCGCGCGACCAGTGATTCGGCTAAAAGAAGTGCTTAACACCGCCGACCAAATTTTTGACCACGCAGGAAAGTTTGCCGCTTGCGCACGCGGTTGTGGCCATTGCTGCCATGTTTCGGTGCCGATTATGCAGTTTGAAGCGCGCTATATGGGCGAAAATTTGGGCATTAAACCAGTAGAACTAAAACAAAGCGTAAAGCATGAGTTGAGTGAATATGGCAGCCACACACCGTGCCCGTTTTTGGCGAATGGCGAATGCTCCATTTATGAGTTTCGGCCGCTCACCTGCCGCATGCACATGAATTTTGACCGCGACAATTACTGGTGTTTGCACGAAAACTGGCAAAGGCCAGAGGCTGAAATTCCACGCCCGACCATACAGCCGCTCATCGAGGCCTACCACATGACAATTGCTAATGTTGCACCGATTACGGCAGATATTCGTGACTTTTTTCCACAAGGGCGCGCGACCAATGTTTAAGTATTTAATCTTACTATTGGCCTTATTTGGCGTAGCTTGCGACCGTGTACCGAGCACTGCGTTAGTCTCAGAATCGGAGCAAGCTCAAGTCGTTACGCAAAGCGATAACGCGGCTATAGTTCAAGCGTTTAAGGACAAAAAGAGCAATATTTTTGTGGAAGGCAGCGGAACAGTTAAGAAACTGTTAGCCGATGACAACAAAGGCTCGCGCCATCAGAAGTTTTTAGTGACGATTTCGGCTGAACAGACCTTACTTTTCGCACACAATATCGACCTAGCACCTAGGCTAGATGCGCTTGCGGTGGGCGACGTCGTCACCTTTCGTGGCGAATACGTTTACAATCCTAAAGGTGGCGTAATGCATTGGACGCACCTTGACCCACAGGGCGCGATAGAAGGTGGTTGGATTAAACATAATGGAAAGTTGTACAAGTAATGAGTGATATTTTAAATAAAATATTAGCAACAAAACGCCGCGAAATAAGTGATGCCCTGCAAGCCTCACCGCTATTGGCTGTCAGAGCATCGGCAGAAAGCATGCCAAAACCACGCGATTTTATTGGCGCAATTCGCGCCAAAATTGCCACTGGAAGCGCCGCAGTGATTGCGGAAATTAAAAAAGCCAGCCCGTCAAAAGGCGTTATTCGCGCGGATTTTAAACCTGCAGAAATCGCTAAAAGCTACGAGGCAGGCGGCGCAGCGTGTTTATCTGTTTTAACCGATGTAGAGTATTTTCAAGGCTCGGCCGAGTATTTAAAGCAAGCG
>JANNFN010000149.1:0-7549 GCA_031379885.1 Methylotenera sp. | reverse complement strand
CCATTTTTAAGCCAGCCATTATTAATTGAAAACGGCAAATTGGACAACGCACCACGCATTATTGCAGGGCAAGATAACCGTGTTATTTTAAGCCCTGGTACCCGTGTATATATTAATGATATTAAGGAAGGTGAGGGGTCTCATTGGAATATTTACCGTCCTGGTGAACAATTAACAGATCCTGACACTAAAGAAGTACTGGGAACGGAAGCGATTTATTTGGGTGACGCAAATATAGCGCGTTATGGTGCCCCAGCCACAGGCGATATAGTGCGTGCCAAAGAAGAGATTTTCAGCAAGGATCGCTTGGTAGTTTCTCCCGATGAGTTTAAAAGTAGCTTTGTGCCACATGCGCCAGATACCCAAATCAATGGTCGAATTATGCGCATTTACGGCGGTGTGGCCGAGGGTGGTCCAAACACGGTTGTTTCAATCAACCGCGGCAAAAATGATGGTCTAGAAGAAGGTCATGTCTTGGCAATTAGTCGTTATGGCCGTTTGGTAAAAGACCCAGAGTACAAAAATCCCACTTCAAACCAAGTCGTCACTGAGGATAAAAAATTAAAGGAACTTAATTTTGATGTTAAAACTGGGCCCGACGGTAAAAAAATTGTTAACTTTGAAAAAGAACCGCAACAAACGCAAGTAAAATTAGAGCCAGGCCAAGTTAAATTACCAGATGAGCGTGTTGGTTTAGTCATGATTTTTAGAACTTTTGACAGAGTTTCGTACGGTTTGATTATGAATACAACCGATGCTGTCTATACGCTTGACTCCGTACAAACGCCCTAACAATGGCGTCTATTGACGATAGACAAAATGTTGAAGTAGTGCTGAATGATATTACCCTGTGGATTTCCCTCAATCTAATACAGGGTTTAGGTAACGCGGGTGTTTGCCAGTTATTAGCTAAGTTTGGTTCACCCGATGCCATATTTAGCGCTGGCATTAGTCAGCTACGCGAAATTGTTGATGTTGATATTGCACAAAAAATCCACAAAGGCGTAGATATTGATGCCATTACACCTACACTCAATTGGTTAAAAAAAGATAACGCGCATATTGTTACATTTGCCGATAGCGCATACCCGAAACAGCTCCTAGAAATCAGCAATCCACCCGCAGTGCTATATGCCATTGGTAATTTGCATTGGCTCAATCACCCTACTATCGCCATGGTGGGCAGCCGCAGTGCTACCCCACAAGGTGAAAAAAATGCAGAGGACTTCGCTGAGAGTTTATGCAACCAAGACCTATGTGTTGTCAGCGGCATGGCTTTAGGTATTGATGGCGCAGCTCATCGCGGAGCACTTAAAGCTAACGGCGCCACCATTGCCGTCGTTGGCACTGGCTTAGATATCGTCTACCCCGCCAGACACCGCGACTTAGCACATAAAATTGCCGAGCGCGGACTCATTATTTCAGAATTTCCACTCGGCACACCTTCCAAAGCGCAAAATTTTCCTCGACGCAACCGGGTAATCAGCGGTTTGAGTTTGGGTTGCCTCGTGGTAGAAGCCAATATTGATAGCGGCTCTCTCATTACCGCGCGTTTAGCTACCGAGCAAGGTCGCGAAGTATTTGCTATACCAGGCTCTATCCATTCGCCTGTTACTAAAGGTTGTCATCAACTCATTAAACAAGGTGCAAAATTAGTAGAAAACACACAAGATATATTAGAAGAACTGAAAAATATGCTGCCAAGTGTTAGCCCATCTGGGCTAATGGATGATTTAATTTTTCAGTCCGCCACGCCCTCAGAAGCCAATACAGTGCTGGATTTTATGGGATTTGACCCGATTAATTTTGAATCTTTGTTGGCGCTTTCTGGGTTGACTACAGAAGTGCTTTCATCCATGCTTATGGTACTGGAGTTAGAAAACAAGATTACGACATTAATTGGTGGGAAATATCAACGCCTGATATAAAACTTAAATATGAGCAACCAAGTAAAAATAGATTTCATGAACAGGATAAGGAGCAACCATGTTTGAAGTATTAGTATTCATGTTTGAAAACTATTTCTCCAATCATGCCTTGCCTGACAATGAGTCGTTGGCACAGGAGCTTTCAGCGGCAGGCTTTGAGCAGTCAGACATTGTAGGCGCGGTAGATTGGTTTCATGAAATGAAAACCATGCTGACCGAGCCACCTGCAGTTTATTCTCACAAGCATACGGGCTTACGCATATTTGCAAATGCTGAACTTAAAAAAATTAGCATCGAAAGTATTAGTTTTATTCTATTTCTGCAGCAAGCGAATGTCATTAATGATGTGGAACGTGATTTAATTGTTGATCGTGCAATGGCACTTAAACAAGAGCAAATAAACATTGAAGAAATGCGCTGGATTACGATGATTGCCTTGTGGAATGAAGGCCGTGAGAAAGATTACTTATTTGTAGAAGACGCGCTATTTAACCCACGCGGACTCACTCTGCACTAGTTTTTTACTGCCTCTTCTAAACCAATATTGTGAATAATGTTGGAAATAATGCCTGCTTGATTTAGCGTATAAAAATGCAAACTTGGCGCCCCCCAAGTCAATAAGCGCTCACAAAGCTCACTCACCACATCCACACCTAAAGCGCGCAGTGATGGCATATCATCGGCATACACCTCCAATCTCAGACGCAACCAGCGCGGGATTTCCGCACCACAAATGCCCGAAAAACGTGCTAACTGTGTGTAGTTATAAATCGGCATTACGCCTGGTACAATCGGCACCGTAATACCCTCTTTTTGACAGCTATCAATAAACCTAAAATAGGCATCTGCGTTGTAAAAATATTGCGTAATCGCTGAGTTAGCACCAGCTTCAACCTTGCGTTTAAAGTTAGCTATATCTTTGGCAGCTGATAATGCCTCTGGATGGAACTCAGGATAAGCTGCTACTTCTAGGTGAAACCAATCGCCTGTTTCTTGGCGAATAAATTTCACTAGTTCAACCGCATATTTAAAATCACCTACACTCACTTCTCCTGAGGGCACATCACCACGCAGAGTCACCAACCGCTTTATACCTTTAGCTTTATAGGCAGTCAATAATTCACGAATCTCTTCTTTGCTAGAAGAAATACAAGAGATGTGCGGCGCAGCTTGGTGCCCTTCTGCTTGAATTTCAAAAACCGTTTCTTTGGTGCGATCCGTCGTTGAACCACCCGCACC
Organism: Methylotenera sp.; assembly: GCA_031379885.1. Lineage (GTDB taxonomy): Bacteria > Pseudomonadota > Gammaproteobacteria > Burkholderiales > Methylophilaceae > Methylotenera_A. The sequence goes on along the minus strand of JANNFN010000149.1, from coordinate 4,382 downwards.
AAAGGTTACCGAAAAAAACTCTGGCGTAAATTTGGCCAGCTGCACCCGCGTTTCACGCAAATTGGCAATGCCATCCGCCGTTTTTGGCGGAAAAAACTCAAAACTTAATGGAATATTTTTACTCACGTTGGTATCTTTATTATTTGTCTTTATCTATCACTATTGCGCTTAAAATCCATGAAATTATGCTGTAAGCAAATGCACCAATAATGCCTGCTTTCAAGCTATCAACTGCAAAACCCTGTAGAAAATGTCCCACACCCCAGAACAAAACGCCATTTATTACAAAAATAAATAAACCCAGCGTAATGATGGTGACTGGCAAAGTAAATATCACCAAAATCGGCTTAATCAGCATATTAGCCAAGCCGATCACCACCGCAGCTATTAAGGCAATCATCAAATTAGACACATGAATTCCTGGCACCAAATAAGCTACGCCCAACAATGCCAGCGCGTTTAATAACCATCTTGCGAGCAATTTCATGTGTCTACTCCTTTTAAGTTTAAATTAAAAGTATTAATAACGATAGTGTTCTGATTTATAAGGCCCAGCTTTGTTTACACCAATATACGCCGCTTGTTGATCAGTTAAAGTGCTGAGTTGTGCATTTAATTTCTTCAATTGTAACACCGCCACTTTTTCATCCAAATGTTTAGGCAACACATAAACACCCACTGGATAATCCGCTTGGCGTGTAAACAACTCAATTTGCGCAATGGTTTGATTTGCAAATGATGAACTCATTACGTAGCTAGGGTGACCAGTGCCACAGCCTAAATTCACTAAACGGCCTTTTGCCAACAGAATGATTTTTTTACCGTTTGGGAAAATAACATGGTCTACTTGCGGTTTAATCTCGTCCCATTCATATTTCTCTAGCGAAGCAACGTCAATCTCATTATCAAAGTGGCCAATATTGCATACGATAGCTTGGTCTTTCATTTTCGCCATGTGGTCGTGCGTAATGACGTGGTAATTACCAGTTGCTGTTACAAAAATATCTGCATGCTCACAAGCATAATCCATGGTAACTACACGATAGCCTTCCATCGCTGCTTGCAATGCACAGATTGGGTCAATTTCTGTTACCCAAACTTGAGCTGAAAGTGCACGTAAAGCTTGTGCTGAACCTTTTCCCACATCGCCATAACCAGCTACCACAGCCACTTTACCTGCAATCATCACATCGGTTGCACGTTTGATGGCATCTACTAAGCTTTCGCGGCAGCCATATAAATTATCAAATTTTGATTTAGTTACAGAGTCGTTCACGTTAATCGCAGGGAAAGCTAATTTGCCTTCTTTGTGCATTTGATACAAACGGTGCACACCAGTGGTGGTCTCTTCGGTTACGCCGATGATTTTAGCCAAGCGTACAGAATACCAAGTTGGATCGACTTTTAATTTAGCCTTAATCGCATCAAACAAGCAAATTTCTTCTTCTGATGTTGGTTTTGCAATTACGCTTAAATCTTTTTCAGCCCGCGTACCAAGGTGCAACAGCAATGTGGCATCACCGCCATCATCTAAAATCATATTAGTGTAGCCACCGTCAGCCCACTCAAAAATACGGTGTGTGTAATCCCAATATTCAGTGAGTGTTTCGCCTTTAATCGCGAATACTGGCGTGCCGCCAGCAGCAATCGCTGCAGCAGCGTGATCTTGTGTTGAGTAGATATTGCATGATGCCCAACGCACTTCAGCACCTAAGTCTTTTAGCGTTTCAATCAGCACCGCAGTTTGAATCGTCATGTGCAGGCTGCCCGTTATACGCGCGCCTTTAAGTGGTTGTACTAGTGCAAATTCTTCACGAATTGCCATCAAGCCTGGCATTTCAGTTTCAGCAATGGCAATTTCTTTACGGCCAAAAGCGGCCAAGCCAATATCGGCAATTACATAATCTTTAGCTGTATTTCTAACATCAGCAGTCACAGTATTCATTTTCAATTTCCTTGAATGTGCGACCGGAGGGAAGGGGTAGTTTGAAACTAGAGAAGTAGTGCTTATCTCACCCGTATCCCGTGCCCGGCACGGTTAATAATGGTGAGCGCCGTTAAAACATTTTCCAAGCCTGGGAGGTCGTATTTATGTATACAGCTCTCGCAGCGCTCCTCGGAATGCGTGAATTATACACATAATATTATCTTGTGTAAAAATCACAACTACCAAATTTCGAACTGACTCCAAATTTCATGAATATCATGAACACCCCAAACCACAGGATCTTCATGACCAACGATTGAGTCTCTTACAGTTGGTTTAGACAAATCCAGGACTTCAACTGGGATGCGCGAATTTGATTTAGTTGAAAAAAACACTTTAAGCACGGGGGTTAATAAAGATTTCGGGCTCTGATCAATCACTACAGCCAGTCGCCCCGACTTAAGCTTGACCATCGAACCTATGGGATATATCCCCACGCTTTTAACAAAAGCTTTGAACACGTTATCATCAAAGTGATCTGCCCACTGGGCCATTCGGTGCAAAGAAACACCTGGTTCCCAGCCATCTTTATAGGGGCGATTAGAAGTTACGGCATCATATACATCGCAAACCGCACCCATTTTGGCAAATAAGCTAATTTCATCGGCTTTTAGCTTATTGGGGTAACCCATACCATTCACTTTTTCGTGGTGATGCAACACAACATCTAGCACGACTTCATCGGTAATATTTGCTTGCACCAACATCGCGTGCCCACGTTCAGGATGCAGTTTAACCATAGTAAATTCTTCATCGGTAAGCGCTCCGGGTTTGTTCAGTACCTCTATCGGCACACCTGCCTTGCCTATATCGTGCAATAAGCCTGCCATTCCTGCCTGCTTAGTTTCAGCTTCGGACAAACCCAGCTCATTTGCTAATGCTATCATCAACGCACACACCGCTACAGAATGCATATAGGTATAGTCATCTTTACTTTTCAAGCGTACTAAACTAATAAGGGCAGCCTCATTGCGCGCAATAGAGGCTGCAATATCATCCACCAGTTGCAATGCAGCTTCAGCGTTGACGGCTTTGCCCATACGCACTTCATGAAACATAGAGGCGACTGCTTTTTTAGAAGACTTAATTACCCGCTTTGCATTTTCTTGTTCTTCTGCAGCTGAAACACGTGTTGGCTTTAACACAGGCTTTATTTCGGGTGATGGTTCTTCCACAGATACCACTTGTTCTTGAGTTTCTTCTTGCACTTTCTGCTCAAGAACATCTAAACCTTTGGAAGTATCAATGACAACTTCTTTGATAACACTCACTTGCAGCTTTTTTAAATCCGAAGGATCTTCTAACTTAAAAGCTTTATTCCAAAACGGATGGTCTATCCAAGCGCCTTTCAACTCTTGGATAAACATCCCTAAACGTACTTGTTTTGTAGAAACAACTTTTAACATATGCCATCACCGTATTGTTTGCACAATTCTAGCAATAGCACTGCTAAACCAATTGTTCTAAATAGAAGCTTTTAGTGCCGCTACTTTATCAATTGCCTCCCAAGTAAACTCAGGTTCATCGCGACCAAAGTGTCCGTATGCAGCAGTTTTAGTGTAGATTGGACGCAATAAATCCAACATTTTCACAATGCCTTTAGGGCGTAAATCAAAATGTTCCGCGACCAATTGTGTTAATTTTGCATCTGAAACCTTGCCTGTGCCATAAGTTTCTACCATGATAGAAGTCGGACGTGCCACGCCAATGGCGTAGCTAATTTGCACCATACATTTATCGGCCAAACCCGCTGCCACAATGTTTTTAGCTACGTAGCGTGCAGCATATGCAGCACTACGGTCTACTTTTGAAGGATCTTTACCTGAAAAAGCACCGCCGCCGTGAGGCGCTGCACCGCCGTAAGTATCCACAATAATTTTACGGCCTGTGAGGCCGCAGTCGCCTTGTGGGCCGCCCACTACAAAACGCCCTGTAGGGTTCACCAAATATTTAATATCGCCTTTAATTAGCTCTTTTGGCAACATTGGCTTGATGATTTCTTCAATCACGGCTTCGCGAATATCTTTAAGCTCCATTTCTGGTGCATGTTGTGTAGAAACCACAACAGTATCGATTGAGTCAGGTTTGCCATCGACATATTTAATCGTTACTTGTGATTTGGCATCTGGGCGCAACCAAGCCAAGCGGCCATCTTTACGCAATGCAGCTTGACGCTCCATTAAGCGATGGCTTAGCCAAATCGGCAGTGGCATGAGCTGAGGAGTTTCATTCACCGCATAGCCAAACATCAAGCCTTGGTCGCCAGCACCCTGGTCTAATGGATCATCATTGGCATTATCTACGCCTTGGGCAATATCAGGTGATTGTTTGTCATAAGCGACCAACACCGCGCAACCGCGATAATCAATGCCGTAATCGGTATTATCGTAGCCAA
>JANNFN010000134.1:0-3380 GCA_031379885.1 Methylotenera sp. | reverse complement strand
TGAGCATTTTTTTGCTCATGAGTGATTGCCAAATAGAAGGTTGCGTGGTCGTTTGCAAAATTACTACTTAGTTTTCAGGCGGTACATAGCCAAATTTCCCAACAGATTTGGCATGAAACTTACTTCATTTCCCTCGGTAATCACTTTGCGCTCCAAAATTGAAATTTTGTGATTTTTACAAAATTTATCGAAGTCGTTTATGGTGCAAAGGTGCACATTAGGCGTGTCATACCACTGATAAGGCAGTATTTTTGATACAGGCATATTACCGCTGGTGATTTGTATGCGGTTACGCCAATATCCAAAATTGGGGAAAGTGACAATAATTTCGCGCCCCACACGTAGCATTTCTTGCACAATTTCTTCAGTATTATGCATGGCTTGCAAGGTTTGCGAGAGGATTACTGTATCGAACGATTGGCCTTCAAAGCCCGATAAACCTGCTTCTAAGTCCATTTGAATGACGTTGGTACCGTTTTGCAAACACGCAAGCCAATTCTTATCGTCTTTTTCTACGCCGTAACCTTTTACTTCTAAGCTACTACGTAAAAATTGCAGCAATTCACCATCACCACAGCCTAAATCCAACACTTTTGAGCCAAATTTTACCCAGCCAGCAATAATTGCAAAGTCTTGACGAAATTTAGCATTATTTGTAATATTTACATTATTTTGCATGATTTATATTGAATTGCCTAACTCAATTTTTTGTAAATAACTGCGTAAAATGTTGTGATAATGGGTATCGGGCATCAAAAATGCATCATGCCCATGTGCGGCGGTAACTTCGGCGTAACTTACTGTGAGCTCATTATCCAGCAAGGCTTTTACAATTTCGCGCGAGCGTGTGGGTGAAAAGCGCCAATCGCTGGTGAACGAAACCACTAAAAATTCAGCTTTTGCTTGCTTTAAGGCTGCGCTTAAATCGCCACCAAGTTCGAGCGCTGGGTCGTAGTAATCCAGCGCGCGCGTCATGCGCAAATAAGTATTGGCGTCGAACTCGCCCGCGAATTTATCACCTTGATAGCGCAAGTAAGATTCCATCTCAAATTCCACGTCAAAGCTATATTTGATTTTATCTTTAAGTTTTCGCCCAAATTTTTCGCCCATGGCGTCATCACTCAAATAGGTGATGTGGCCAAGCATACGCGCGATTCTAAGCCCGCGATGCGGTACCGTGTTGTGTGCATAATAATCGCCATTGTAAAACTCGGGGTCGGTCATAATGGCTTGGCGAGCGACCTCATTGAAAGCGATATTTTGCGCAGTTAAATTGGGGGCAGAGGCGATGACCAATGCGTGCTTTATTCTGTCAGGATAGGCCAAAGTCCATTGTAAAGCCTGCATTCCACCTAGGCTGCCACCAACAACGGCAGCTACTTGAGCAATACCTAAATAATCCAACAAACGCGCTTGCGAGTTCACCCAGTCCTCCACTGTTACCAGAGGAAAGCTCGCACCATAAGGTTTTTTGGTTGCTGGATTAATACTATTTGGCCCGCTTGAGCCGTGGCATCCGCCTAAGTTATTTAGGCCAATCACGAAAAATTTATTGGTATCCAGTGGCTTATTGGGGCCAATTAAATTGTCCCACCAGCCCGCATTTTTGTCGGTTTCAGCATATTTGCCTGCCACGTGATGATTGCCAGAAAGCGCATGGCAAATAATAACGGCGTTGCTTTTATCGGCATTTAACGTGCCGTAGGTTTCGTAAACTAAATGAAATTGTGGCAAAACCACGCCACTTTTCAGTGTGAGTGGTGAGTCAAAGTGCGCAGTTTTTGAGGCGACGATGCCAATAGAGTTGTTTTCTAACATGTCGAGATTATACTATGGGATATGTCTCAAACTAATACCCCCAATATACAAACCTTTTTATGTATTGCTCCTCAACTGGCGGCAGGCGTTTATGTGCATGCAACTGCTACCGTGATTGGCGATGTGAGTTTAGGCGAAAATGTTTCAGTGTGGCCTGGTGCAGTAATTCGCGGCGATATTAATTTTATTCGCATTGGGGCTGGCAGTAATATTCAAGATTGCGCTGTGTTGCATGTCAACCACAAATCTACACAAGATCCAGCAGGTTCACCGCTGATTATTGGAAACAACGTCACCATTGGCCACACGGTTATTTTGCACGGCTGCACGATTGAAGATGAAAGTTTAATCGGCATGGGTAGTATTGTGATGGATAAAGCCGTGGTACAAAAACACGTGCTAGTGGCGGCAGGAAGCTTGGTACCAGAAGGAAAAGTGCTGGAAAGCGGCTATTTATATGTTGGCCGCCCAGCTAAAAGATTGCGCGCTTTAACTGCGGAAGAAATTAAATTTTTTATAGTTTCGGCAGAGGGTTATGTAAAGCTAAAGACACAGTATCTTAATGAGTAATGCGCCGGTAATTACTTTGATACTGTTGCCAGGTATGGACGGCACTGGCGAAATGTTCGAGCCCTTTATTCAGGCTTTAAACCCAAACATTCAAACAATAGTGGTAAGTTATCCTAACTCAGTCATCTTGAGTTATGAGGAATTGACTGTGCTAGCCAGTGAATTTATTCCTATAGATCGACCTTATATGCTGCTCGCTGAATCGTTCTCTGGGCCCATTGCAATTTCACTTGCTGCGAATGCAAGCAATTATCTAAAAGGCCTGATTCTATCTAGCACATTTGCTAAAAACCCAAGGCCAAAATTATCTAAATTGAGTTTTTTGCTACCAACATTGCCAATTAACAAAACCTCATTTCTACTTTTACATAAATTATTGATGGCAGGATTTAGCAATAAAAATATCAGTCAGCGCTTATTCCATGCCGTTTCTATGGTTTCACCTAAAACCATGCGCGCAAGATTAGATGCTGTTATTAACGTAGATAATTCTTCCGCGCTCGCTAGCATAAATGTGCCAATCTTATATTTGCAAGGTAGGTATGATTATTTAGTGCCGGCCACTGCCGCTCAATTTATTCTAAAGGCAGCAAAAAATGTAACTTTGGCAGAATTAGAAGCGTCGCATTTACTGCTCCAAATTGCCCCGAAGCAAGCCGCAGCAAAAGTACAAGCATTTATTGAAAATGCACTCAAATATCAGGCATAAAAAGCCAAGCTTACAATTGGCCCATCGTTACACGTTGAATTCCTGCCAAATCTAGCGCGTGGCTAATTTCAGTAAAACCTGCTTGCTGTAATAAGCTTGCGACGCTTTCGGCTTGATTGTAACCATGCTCCAGCAACAGCCATCCGTGCGGAGTTAGGTGTTGTGGCGCATTTGTGATGATAGTGCGAATCGCATCCAAACCATCAACACCAGAAGCTAGCGCTTTGGTTGGTTCGAAGCGTAAATCACCCTGTGTTAAATGGGTGTCATGGGCTTCAATGTA
>JANNFN010000141.1:0-12122 GCA_031379885.1 Methylotenera sp. | reverse complement strand
GCCAGAAGCCGCATGGCCATTGGTTTCAATATTGGTGGCTTGCAGGCCGTTAAATTGCAATCGCGCTGTAATGTCCTCGGCTAACGCATCTAGATTCGCTTCCTTAATATAATGCGCATTTAGCCAGTTAAGTTTTTCGGTATTAAATTGTGCTGCAGATGGCGTGATGTGATCCAAATCGAACCACTCACAAAATTGCTGCATATTAAAAATTTCCGCGTCACCGTGGCTCCAGCCCAAACGCGCCAGATAATTCAGTACCGCTTCGGGTAAATAACCATCCTCCTTATATTGCATCACGCTGACAGCGCCATGGCGCTTGGAAAGTTTTTGGCCATCATCGCCCAAAATCATGGATAAATGTGCGTATTGTGGAATGGTAGCGCCAAGCGCATTGAGCATATTAATTTGGCGCGGCGTGTTATTCACATGGTCATCACCGCGAATCACGTGCGTGATGCCCATTTCAAAATCATCTACCACCACGCAAAAATTATAGGTGGGCGTACCATCGGCGCGCGCGATAATCAAATCATCCATTTCAGCATTGGCAATTTCAATGCGCCCTTTCACCATGTCATCCCAAGCCACCACGCCAATTTGCGGATTCTTAAAACGTACTACTGGTGGAATGTCTTTTGGAGCCTCTGGTAAAGCTTTACCTATCTCTGGTCGCCATTTACCATCGTAGCGTGGTTTCAGGCCTTGTAGGGTTTGTTGTTCACGCATGGCTTCAAGCTCTTCTTTGCTGCAATAGCAATGGTATGCAGTGCCCGTTTCCAGCATAGTTTTTAATACTTTTTTATACGTTTCCATGCGCTGCATTTGATAGAAAGGACCTTCGTCGTAATCTAAACCCAACCAAGCCATACCATCCATAATAGCTTGCACAGCAGCAGGCGTGCTGCGCTCGACATCAGTATCTTCAATGCGCAGAATAAATTTTCCAGCATGTTTTTTAGCGTAAGCCCAAGAAAATAGCGCAGTGCGCGCACCGCCAATATGCAAAAAACCGGTGGGACTGGGTGCAAAACGGGTACGGACGTTCATGAATATCTACTTTTATATTGAATGCAGCATTTTAACATGCGCACATTACAAGTCTGAAATGTAATTGGTCGAACTGTTTACAATTATTTAAGTTTAAAAATTGTTAAATAACTATTGATTAGTCGATGATTTATAATTATATTTTGTTAAGCATAATAAGCTTAAATAAAAAGGCCCTTTCAAATAAGCTAAATATTCAATGAAAAAAATTATTCAACATATATTTGGTTCTAGTCTCGCTAAAAAAACCAACAAGCACACAGCATGGGTAGTCGAACTCAAAGAAATGGATGATCTAACGGCATTGCAATATGCTACTAAGCAATTAGGTCAAACTTTTAATCAGTCCGATGAGCAAGATATATTGAGCCTTCAGCAACAACTTGATTTGATTCTAGATATCGAAGCGCTCAATCAAGCGCGTTTAGAAAGACTTTCCACCCAGTTTTCTAGCGTAGAAAACATGAAACCTGAGCTGGAAAATAACATGCTGGAAACCTGTTATAACTATTGTCGACAATCTTATATTTGCCACCTTAAAATCATTGAAAAAGTATTTGATGCTAACAAAACAAAGTTAGAAGATAATTTTAAACTAGAAAACAACACGCCAAATATCCTGATAGCGCGTGCTCTCTACACTGCATTTAATATGATTAAATGGCGACTGTTTAGCCAGGCGAATCCACCTGCCAAAGTTTGGCTGCAAATCAATGTACTTTATAGAATTGCAACGCAGCAATTGCTGCTTAATAGCCCGGTAGAGCTTTTTGATCTTTCCCCTTCAGCCACGCTAGCCGCACATTACGTGCAAACTTGCATGTTGGGGCAATTAGCACAATGCAGTATGAAAAAATACCAAGTTGAAATCGCCACACGTATTTTAAACACACTGCTTACCTATACCCACATCAGCAATAAATTTACCCCTGAGCAATATGTGTTTTACATTGATTTAGAAAAAGATGCGCCAGCAAAACGGATGCGCGATCTTGATCACAACGAAAGTTGCCGTTATTGGGAATTAGATGAACTAGAAAAACAATTAACGATTGCAATCACAGTGTCAGATCGAGGTGAAATTCCACAAAGTTTGGCTTTTGCAAAAATTAACCACCCACAAAGACTCAATGAAACGCTTAGAATTCTTCTCGAAGAATGGAGAAAAAGTGGTTATGTCCGACAAAGACGCAAAACCGTCAGGCAAGCCAGCTCAAAAACTGCCAAAGTTAATGCAGGCATTGTTGGTATTTGCAACCAAGTATATCAAGCGAATCAAATCAGCAATGGTTTAAAATTATCACGTGATGGCACATCATTAGATGACCGCTTAAGAGCGCACACCGTATTAAGACAGGGCAGCAATCTGTCTTCCAATAGCGGCACTCTCGATACCTGGATAATCACTGATGAAAGCCCAATTGGCCTTGGGGCAAGAGTCAATAAATACGCTAACATTTTGGCCAGACCAGATAAGCTTATTGGACTCATGGTGGATGAAGATCCTAGTAAAATTATTATTGGCATGATTCGTTCTGTTAAGCCTACGCAAGGCAATCAATTGCGTGTCGGCATAGAAATTATTTCGCGTCACCCAACTTGGGTGCAATTGCGCCAATCTCGCTCCAACGATGCTTTTTCGAATACCGAATCAACTATTAAACCACTCACTGGGTCTGGTGCAAAAAGTGGCACGGGAACGGTAGATATTGGCTTGTTTTCAGGCATTTACTTACCAATTGAAGCTAGACTTTCAGAGACTTCAGTCTTGATTTTACCTAAATTGAATTTTCGCGCTAATGCAAACTATACGATCAACGTCGAAGGTTCGCCTAAAAACATTTTGCTTGGCGATCCTATCGAATCGAGTGACGATTGGATTAAGGTTGTTTATCCATTTTAGTTAGATTGAATCGGCGTCAATGTAACTGGATGCTCACTTTTCCAATCGCCACCCAACGCTTTAAATAATTCCACAGTCGCTAAAAAGGTCGCTTGCTTAGCTTGCACAACTGCGAGCGAAGCGTCGTTATGAACACGCTGCGCATCCAAGACTTCCAAATATGCGGAGTAACCAGATTTATAACGGTTCTCGGCCACTGTCAGCGCTTTTTTAGCAGAGCTTTCGCTTTGCAATAGAGCTTGCTCGCGTTCTGCGTCTAAGCGCCGCGAAATCAGTGCATCGTTCACTTCTCTAAACGCATTTTGTATCGCCGTTTGATATTGTGCTAAGGCTTGTTTTTGACGCGCTGTGGCTTGCTCCACACGCGATTCACGCTTGCCAGAATCGAAGATCGGCAAATCCAAACCTAATCCAAATGTCCAAATACGTGCGCCCGCTTTTAAAATATCGCCTAGCTCTAAACTCTCACCACCAAAACTGCCGGTGAGACTTATAGAAGGGTAAAGCGCGGCTTTGGCAATGCCAATTTTGGCATTTTCTGCAATCAACGCTTGCTCGGCCTGCCGAATATCTGGACGATGCTCTAACAAGGCTGAAGGCAAGCCTGCAGGCGGCGTTAGCGGCACTGGCAAGGTCCGCAAATCACCCGCTTCTAGCTTCAAATCCAAAACGCCAGTAAGCACCGCGAGTTGATGCAAACTTAAGGCGCGCAAACGATTGAGCTCAATTAATTGTGCCTCTAAATTGCTAACAGAAACCTCAGCCTGACTCACTTCCAATGCACTTGCTACGCCACCTGCTAAGCGCCGTTGATTTAAGCTAAGCGCCTCTTTGCGGCTGTTTTGGTTAGCTTTTGTTACAGCAATTTGCGCGTCTAAGCCGCGCAATTGCAGGTAATTACTGGCAACCAAGCCAATAAGAGAAAGTTCGACCGTTTCTTTGGCATCACGTGTCGCCAAGGCATTAGCAGCCGCAGACTCTTTCGCGCGTTTAATTTTTCCCCAAAAATCAATCTCATAGGACGTGCTTAAACCAAATGAATAGTTATTACGAATGGGACTGCCAAATGTTGGAAAAGCACCTAACTCAGTCACCTTACTGCGTTTTGCGCCCGCGCTTAAATCTACTTGCGGGAACAATGACGCACCGACTTCACGCATACTAGCATCGGCCTCTTCAATACGCGCCACAGCCAACGCAACATTAGTATTATTTTTTAAACTTAACTCTACCAATTCGTTCAACTTTTCGTTTTGGTAACTTTTCCACCATTCTTTTATCTCAGTATTTTCAGCACTCGCAGTCTCGCTAAAAGTTGCAGGAAGATTAGGCTCAGCACGCTTGTAATCTGGCCCGACAGTCTTGCAACTTATTAAGATAATGCTCAAGCATACTATTAAAATTTTACTCATGTTTGCCATCATTTCATTTCATTCGCAATGTCTAATTCTGCAATATGGCCATGCGTTCTCACGTGTTTACCCGATAGCCACGTGAAAAATAAGGGAATAAAAATCGTTGCAATAAATGTCGCTAAAATCATACCCCCAAGCACACCAGTACCCATGCTGCGCCTTGCCGCCGCCCCTGCACCTGTAGCAAACGCCAACGGTATAATGCCGAGCACAAACGCCATCGAAGTCATCACAATCGGCCTAAATCTCAACTTTGCCGCTGCCAACGCAGCTTCGGCTGGATGCATTCCTTGTTCCATTTTTTGACTGGCAAATTCCACAATTAAAATGGCGTTTTTGGCGGCCAAACCAATCAAGGTAATCATGCCCACTTGAAAATAAATGTCATTTGGCATGCCGCGAAACAGCACGGCTAACAATGCACCAGTGAGTGCAAATGGCACAGCCATAATCACAGCAAGTGGGAGCGCCCAAGTTTCAAACTGCGCTGCTAAGATTAAAAACACCATAATAATGGCAAAACCAAAGGCAAACAGTGCGGCATTACCTGTACGCTTTTCTTGGTAAGCTTGCGCGGTCCAGGCCATTTGATAGCCATCGGGCAAATTGGCTTTGGCAAGCACTTCCACCGCTTTAATGGCGTCGCCAGAACTCACTCCTGGCGAGCCGCTACCATAAATTTTTGCCGATAGCAGGCCGTTATAGCGCTCTAGCTGCTCTGCACCTACGATGCTACTGACTTTACTTAAAGCTGATAGCGGAATCATGTTGCCATTAGGGCTGGTGGTCGTAGGCTGGCTACGCACGTAAACTTTACCCAAATCTTCTGGCTTCATTCTAAACTCAGACTCAGCCTGCAGTTGCACACGATAAGTACGCCCACTACGGTTAAAGTCGTTCACATATAGCGAGCCCATTGTGCTTTGCAAAGTAGCATAAATATCGGCTATTTTCACGTTTTGCGAAATCGCTTTGGCTTCGTCTACTTCCACTAGTAATTGTGGCACGGTTGGTCTAAAAAAAGTGTTAAGACCCGTGAGTTTTGGCTCCGCATGCATGGCTTCAATAAACCCATTTGTTACAGCTGCTAGCTTGATTGGGTCGGTGTCTTGCTTGCTTTGCACATAAAGCTCAAAGCCGCCTGCGGAACCAAGTCCGCGTATAGCAGGCGGGTTTACCGCAAAACCGAAGCCATCTGGCTGCATCATGCCGATGCCTTTTAGCTTACCAACAATATCGTCTGCGGTAGTTTCGCGCTCTTTCCAATCCTTTAATCGCACAAACATGGTGGCTGCATTGGTTTTATTGCCGCCAGAGAGTAAATCAAAGCCATTTACCGCAAATTCGAAGGCGACTGCAGGATCTTTTGCAATGGCCGCACGCATGTCTTCCGTCGTCTTGCTACTACGCTTTAACGTTGCGCCATCGGGCATCACCACAATCGTCACCACATAACCTTGATCTTCTGGAGGAACAAAGCTACCGGGCACGGTTCGAAACAGCATAATCATGGCAATGACAATACCTACAAACGCAATCGCACCAATAATTTTATGGTGCAGTGTCAGATTAACGGTTTTAGAATAAAACCGCGTTAATCCGCCAAAGCCACTGTTAAACGTTTTGAAAAATACATTCTCTTTATGCGATTTTTTTAAAATCATCGCGCACAACGCTGGTGTAAGTGTCAGCGCAACCACACCTGATATCACAACCGCAATGGCAATGGTGACAGCAAATTGCCGATACAATTCACCAGCGATGCCACCCTGAAAAGCCACTGGTACAAATACCGCACACAGCACCAGCACAATCGCAACCACAGCGGCTGAGACTTGACCGATGGATTTAATCGCGGCTGGCAATGGCTCCAAACCTTCTTCCGCCATCAGTCGCTCGGTATTTTCTAGCACCACAATCGCGTCATCCACCACAATACCAATGGCTAAAATCATGGCAAAAAGCGTAAGCAAGTTAATAGAGAAGCCAAATATATAAAGCCCTGCGAACGTACCAATAAGTGAAATAGGTACCGCAATAATGGGGATAAGTGTCGCACGCCAGCTTTGCAGAAATAAAAATACAACTAACACCACCAAAACTAGCGCTTCGGCAAAAGTTTTTAATACTTCTTCGATGGTGGCCTTCACAAAATCGCTGGTATCATAAGGAATTCTATATTGCATCCCAGCTGGAAAGCTTGCTTTAAGCTCTTCTACCTTTGCTTTAATGCCTTTGGCCGTATCCAGCGCGTTCGCCCCACTTTGTAAAAAGATAGGAATCGCCACTCCAGGCTGGCCATCAAGCGCAGAAGTCACGTTATAACTTTGCGCACCCAGCTCAATACGCGCGACATCTTTTAAGTATAAAACGCCGCGAGTAGCATCGGCACGGATAATAATGTTGCCGAACTGTGCAGGGTCTTTCAGGCGACCTTTTGCGGTCACAGTGTAAATAAGGTCTTGTGAGATTGGCGCTGGGTCTTGGCCGATTTTACCAGCAGCATATTGATTGTTTTGCGCATTAATCGCCGCCGCAATATCGCTGGTGCTCACGCCCAATTGCGCCATTCGATCTGGGCGCAACCAAATGCGCATAGCGTAATCTTGCCCGCCAAAAATCAGCGCATCACCCACACCTTTGACGCGCTTCATTTCATCCAACACATTGAGCGTAGCGTAATTACTTAAAAATAAACGGTCGTGTTTTGGATCTTTTGAAGTGAGCATGACCACTAACAAAATATCGTTAGATTTTTTCTGTACTACTAAACCATTGCGACGCACCTCGTCTGGCAAACGAGGCGTGGCAATATTAACGCGATTGCTTACGTTAAACGTTGCTTGATCGATATTGGTACCTACTTCAAACGTGGCGGTAATTACCAAAGTACCGCTAGAATCGGCATTTGAATTGAAATACAACAGATTATCAACTCCGCTTAATTGCTCCTCAATAGGCCCAGCAACGGTTTTCGATAGTGTATCTGCACTCGCGCCTGGATAAACAGCGGTAATGGTAACCGTCGGCGGTGCAATTTGCGGGTATTGCGCAATCGGCAGCTTTAATGCTGCTGCCAGGCCGGCAAGTACAATAATGATTGAAAGTACAGAAGCAAAAATCGGCCGTGTGATAAAAAACTTGGTCATGAATTAGCCTTGCTTGCCGCTAGGTTTAGCAGGCATAGCTGGTGGTGCTCCTAAAGCATGCGGTGCAACTTTTGCACCAGGCGGCATCATATTCAACTTAATTAGATTATCCACAACCACCTGATCATTCGCATTTAATCCGCTTAAAATAATCCAATTTTTACCTTGCCACTCACCCACCGTAACAGGTTTGCGCACCACTTCGTTTTTATCGTTTGCCACAAACAAAAACTTGCCTTGATCACCCGTTTGCACCGCGGTTTGTGGCACTAAAAACACGCCTTCATGCGAACCAGTAGTGATTCTGGCGCGCACAAACTGGCCTGGTAGCAACTCTTTATTGTTATTTTCAAATGTCGCTCGCAATTGCTGCGTGCCCAACGCTGCATCAATTTGACTAGCGGCAAAATTAAGTTTGCCTTTCTGCGCATACTCACTGCCATCGGGCAAAATTAAAGTCACTTCTTTTACATGCTTTTGATCTAAGTGACCGCCCAAGCTGGCAAGATCAGTTTCAGACAAGCTAAAACGCACCCAAATCGGTGACATTTGAACAATGGTTGTCAATAAGCTGGTATTCGGTGCAACCAATGCACCCTCAGAATACTGAAAACGCCCTGCTATGCCAGAGGCAGGCGCTGTAACTCTAGTGTAAGATAAATTCAGCTCTGCTTCTTTAATGCCTGCTTTTGCCTGCATCATATCGGCCTGTGACATATTTGCGTCTGAAGTCGCATTGTCATATTCACGCTCACTAATAGACTGTGACTCTAACAATTTTTTCAATCTATCAGACTCTCTACTTGTTTGTGTCATGCGCACGTCTTCGCCGACTAATTTTGCTTTAGCTTGCATTAAGGCAATTTCATACGGCGCAGGGTCGATAAGAAACAATAGTTGCCCAGCCTTTACTGGCATGCCTTCTTCAAACATTTTCTTTAAAATAATGCCACCTACACGCGGCCTAACTTCCACCTCGCTAGCACCTTCTGTTTGCGCAACCGCCTCCACACTCATCGGTACCGATGTTGGTTGTACAGAGATGACGCTTACAGGCATTGGCGGCATCGCTGCACCTGCAGGGGCCGCAGCGCCTGTTGGGTTTTTATCACATGCAGTTATTAGGCTAGCAACCAAGCAACCAGCAAAAAATATAGCAAAAAATTTAACCTTCATATTATGTTCCATCATCTAACGCAGCTTACTAATTAAAATAAAAATATCAATTAAGACAATAACCTACTTGCATTATTTAAAGTGTTAATGCATTATATATCTAATGACTTTGTGACCTATTACAATTCTGTGGCAATAACAACTTATAACAACGGTTAATACTATGGTTCTAACTGGCGAAATCTACGGCAAACAAACTTCAAATAAGTTTGTCATGTACAACGTGCTTAAAGTAAGCAAGGCCGTAATCACTCTACAAAACATTGATAATCCACTCAGTCTATTTGAAACTACCGCACAAAAACTAATGACTTCAGGCTATATTCGTATCAGCCAAACACCTTACATCAACACTGAAGTGACTGGCGCCAAAAAGAAAAAAGCGATTAAAAAACCTACCCGCTGCCCTTATACATTGGATTTTCTAGAAGCCCGCGCCGATAATGAACGCCCAACACCTATATTGCCCAGCTTATTCAACTAATTTTCTATCACTTAGCTAACTTTAAGTTGTCGTAGTAACTAATCCAATCTTTTGCCACAATAGACCAGCGCCAGTTTTCTGCTTTTTTACGCGATTCAATTGAGAATCTCTCAGCCAAATCTCCGTCACCCCCAAGTTCATCAAGGCATTCGGCCATTTTAGTGGTAATGTAATCTACACTTTTTGGCTCAATTAAATATCCAGTAACGTTGTGTTCAATTAGTAATTGCGGGCCACCCCAATCAAGACAAACTGGTGGTAAACCCACTGCCATCGCTTCTTGAATAACAATTCCATTTGAATCCCCAATACTTGGAAGTACAAGTCCACGGTACTGATTAAAAGACTCAAACAAGTCAGCTTGACTGTACCAGCCCAAAAATCGCACTCTATCTTCAAGCCCCAAATCTTTAACTAATTGCTTGCAATTATCTAGTTCAGGGCCAGTGCCGACAATATCCAAACAAACTAAATTTTTAGTTTTGAGAAGACTTTCGATAATCAAAACAGTGCACTTGCAAAAAATCAATCGCCCAAAATGAATGTATCTATAGTTCTCACCTTGATGCTGAACTCTAGTCCTATCAAGAATTCGATCGTTCACACCACAATCCAAGGTTTCAACCAAAATTTCTTTTTCGCAACCACCCGCAATAAGTGAGTCTACTGTCCGCTCGCCACCTGCAACGAGTATTAAATCTGCTTTACTCAAATTTCTAAAAAAAATCTTATTTAATCTCTGCAGAGGAAAATGCATCATTCTTCTAAATCTTGCAGATATTTTTTCCTTATGCTGAAATATTTTTGGGTAATAAATATTTCCATTAATTGGCCCAAACACATTGAAGTGCTTTTTTGAAATTGCTCTTGGCGCCACGGGCGAATTCGGCTCCGTTTGGTGAATGACAGTTACCTGACCCTCAACACCGCGCTCAGCTGCAATTTTTTCAGCCAATTTAACCGCTTTTTTAGAAAACCATACATCTAAAAGATGTCTAAAAATGATGCTTTTCCATAAAAAAATGGAAACGTAGTTATCATCTACAAAATACACTTCATCCAGCTTCAGCCTGTCTTTTAGCTCCGATTTATTTCTCTCATGTGTAATTTGAATCGTATTGCTATGAATTTTTTTATACTGCTGAAAAATTTGAAGCGCTTTTATTGCTTCACCGCCCATCTGTTCTGATACATTCGGGGCAATTAAAATTATTAACATACGATTTTCCATTAGAACGCGCTAGATAACCCAATCCTAGTTTTTTTCAACCTTTTTGTAAATGTAAACCTTTACTTAACCAACACTAAACTGGCGTCTTTAGGCACATTGCTCAGTATTTTCAGAATGCTACCTCCAAAATAACGGGAGATTTGTACTTTAAGCTTTAGCTGCAAACTCAGCCACGCGCTCTCCCAATAACCTAGCTGTTTCCAAGTCACCTTTATTCACTTCGTCAGGCGATGAATCGCTAGGTGAAGTCATCAGCGCGCCTCCAAATCCGCCTACATAGTTTACATCACCATGTTTGGCCGCTTTGGTATTGGCTGGCATAAGCCCAGTACCCACCCACATGCCAGAATGCTGCATCGCAAGCGTAACAAAATATTGAATGGTGGAGAATTTATCGCCATTCATGGTGGCAGAATTAGTAAAGCCAGCAAAAATCTTGTTTTTCCATTCTTGCGTAAACCATTTTTTGGAGCTGGCATCCGCAAATTTTTTAAATTGCCAGCTCACACTTCCCATGTAGGTTGGCGAGCCAAAAATAATGGCTTTAGCTGCATCCAGCTTTGCCCAATCCGCATCAGCAATATCGCCATTCGCGTCAATCGCAATTAAATCAGCTTTTGCACCTGCGGCAACTGCCTCAGCTTGTTTCGAGGTATGTCCATAACCGCTGTGGTAAATCACTGCAACATTACTCATCAAATACTCCTCTTGTTCATTTAAGCATAGCAAATAAATATGACATTTCAGCGTCTGCTAGTCTGTGTGTTGCCTAACATAGCTAATAGTTTTAATTAATGAAGCGGAGTATAATTGCATTAGTAACTTTTTGTAAGTAGGCACTAAAATATTATATAGGCACCCAATAGAGACTGCCTTTGGAGATTGAATATGGATACTAACGAAACCCAAGCAACTGTTACCCATGCTTGCGCATTTAACGTTGCATGCCCTACACGCTTAATTCTGAATAGAATCGCAGACAAATGGACTGTATTGGTGATGATTTTGCTAGAAAGTGAAACCAAACGTTTCAGCCATTTACAGCGCGAAATTGGCGGTATATCACAAAAAATGCTCACCCAAACCCTTCGCGGGCTGGAGCGTGATGGCTTAGTCACCAGAAAAGTATATGCCACGGTGCCACCGAAAGTGGAATATGCCCTCACCCCGCTTGGGCACACGCTAAAAGACATGCTTTATGCGATTAAAACTTGGTCTGAAGCGAATATCAACGAAGTGCTTACTGCCCAAAAAAGTTACGATAAATTAAATGTGAAGTAACTTACAAACTCGATAAAATAGATGCTCTGCAAGCCAATATCCATGCGCCTTCCAGAGCATCTATTTAAACGATAAATATACCATTCATTCGGTTTTGACTTTAAATTCCTCTGCTACCGCGCCTGTGCTGGTTTAAATAGTTGGGAGGTTTTAAGCGAGGACTGTCACAACCGACTTAGTGCTTTAGCACTTAGCGAGGTTGGGGAAGACCCTTGCGGTCTTATGAGCGAAGCGAGTTCCGCAGCGCCCAACTTTTTAAACCAGCGCAGGAAATAAGCGGTAGGGGGTAGCGTTTTCTTTGGTTTCTTTCTTTTGGCTAAGCAAAAGAAAGAAACTCGCCTAGAGGCGAAAAAAGTATCCCCTAAATTTCTTACTTACTTTTACAGAAATTACCATCAACCGTCTCGGTTTTAACTTTGTCCCATTCTCGTTT
>JANNFN010000090.1:0-19955 GCA_031379885.1 Methylotenera sp. | reverse complement strand
ATGAACCCGTATAACGTTAGTCATGATGATGGAAATCGAACCAGCTGAATCTCATCTTATAGTGCAAAGTATGCTGCAAAATGTTTTGCCGTCACGCAACAGTGACGCGCACAAAGGCACGTTTGGTAGCGTGGCGATTATAGGCGGCGATACTGGCATGGTAGGCGCGGTGCTGCTAGCTGCGCGGGCAGCACAGCTAAGCGGAGCAGGGCGTATTTACGCTGCTATGTTATGTAGCGATGCGCCTAAAGTCGATGTGAGCCATCCTGAAATCATGCTGCGTTCTCCTGCCGCAATTACGCAATTATCGCAACTTAATTGCGTCGTTATAGGCACAGGCTTAGGGCAATCAAATGCGGCAATTGAGTTAATTGAGTTTTGGTTGGCACAAAATGTAGCTTTGTTATTAGATGCAGACGCGCTCAATTTAATCGCCAGTCATTTACATTTAGCGTCGCTTGTCATCAGCCGCACTGCTGAAACCGTGATAACGCCACACGCGGGCGAAGCTGCTAGATTGCTTGATACCAGCAGTGAGCACATTCAACAAAACCGTACCGAAAGCGCACTTAAATTAGCTAAAAGCTTAAACGCAACTTGCGTGCTAAAAGGCGCAGGTACAGTTTGCGCGCATCACGATGGCAGTTGGTTTATTAACACATCAGGCAATGTCGGCCTTGCCAGCGGTGGCACGGGCGATGTGCTAAGCGGCATCATCGGCAGCTTAATAGGGCAAGGCTTAAGCGGTTTAGAAGCCGCAAAACTGGGTGTTTATGTGCACGGTGCTGCGGCAGATGCACTTGTTAAAAAAGGCACAGGGCTAATCGGCCTAACCGCTTCAGAAGTCGCTTTAGAAGCGCGTAATGTGCTTAACGCGCTAAATTAAGCTTAAAACACTTAACAATAGATGCCCTGCAAGCCGCATGGATATTGGCTCCCAGAGCATCGTTTTTACATTATTAAATCCGCAGTCTTTTCAATACATTGCATAGAAAGCTATAGCCTGTTAGGCTAATGATTACATGTAATTACAGCCCCCCGTGTTACATGAACGGGGGATAAACCATGCAATATGTGAATAATATTTTTAGGCAATACTAAAAATAGTTAATACTATGATTTTATTTTAAACTTTTAAAGAAAATAAATAGCCTTCATAATTTAACGCAATTAAAAACATTAAATAGGACGCCTACTTTACATTAGGATTTTCAATATGACCGAAGATGAAATAGCCCGTATCAGAACCCTTGGGGTTCGCGGTTTTATGCAAGAAATTGCCGATAACAAACATTGTCAGCCAACCTCGCAAGCCCGTGATGAAGCAGAAGCTTTATTGCGTGCCATGCAAGAAGAAGAGTTGCTGTCCCGCGATGCTTCGTATAATGCAAAAACCTCAGAAGCTATCTTATGGGCACGCCACGCCGCATATGCTGCATATGCAGCAGCTGCAATTGCAGCAATATCTATCGCAATCACAATTATCATTGCATAATTTACGTCAGGACTTAAACATGAAACTACTTGTTGTCGCGATTTTTTACTTGGTTGGATTACTATCGATTTCGTTTGCATTAGCTCAAGAGGATATGACGCTTCAACAAATTGAGCAAAAGGAAAAGCATGAGAAAGCGATAGAGTTACTTAATGAAGCTGAAACAATTTTTAATCGAATGGAGCGAGAATTTAAAGTAGATTGTGCCAAAGCTGTAGGGTATGAGCCATTTTGCAACTGCATTAGCGATAACCTTCCGAGTGCATGGGATTTCTCAGCCTATGTAGCAATAACAACCAAATCGAAAGAAGAGAACCAATATAATAAGCTGGATGCACCGCATCGCAAAGCTTATGACACAGTTTCCTCTGTCAGAGACAAATGTGTTCGTGCTATCAATAAAAGGCCCTAACATTACGTTAGGATTAGTTATGGATGGTGATGCTAGATATGCCCTACAGAAACTTGAGCTTGCCATAATCGATATGGCAACCGGGTCTGGTGATATTAAAACTCGTTTAAAGGATGCTTTTACAGATCATCTCCATGTGATCAATGAAAATGACTTTCCTAGCTCACTGAAACCATTTTGGAGAGATATTAAAAAGCAACTGACTAGAAAAGGGTCAGCTCACGATGAGGATGATGGAATATATATTGGCTCAATATCTAATACATTACATGGAATGCATAAAAAAACTGGCACTAAAATAGCAAATAATATACTAGTGCTTCGTGACCGACTTATTGGCTATCTTGAAGATGTTGCTAATAAACCCTAACAAATCGTTCGTGTGGGACGCTGGACTTGCCTTTAAAAAGTAGACACATCGACCTAACTTTTAAGTGCTTAATAAATTAAAATGGATACAATCCAGTTCTCTGTTTCGTCTGCTTTGGTGAGCCAAATAAATATAAAACATCTGTCCTGCAACCCAATATCCATGAGGTTCCCAGGGCGGTTGTTTTTAACTGTTCTTTACAATATATCGCAAAAATTTTAATCTAAAGTCACCGTTTCAAGATAATCCGGCACAATCGTTTTCCAGCGCAATTCTTCCTCAATATGCAGCCGCATGGCATCTGCCGCGACTGGCTCGCCATGGGTAATAAATGTAGTTTTAGGCGCACTTTCAAAACCACCCAGCCAAGCTAAAATCTCAGCATAATCCGCATGTGCAGATAGGTTAGATACAAATTCAACCTCGGCATGTACTGGCACATATTGACCATGAATTTTGATGCTTTCAGCGCCATCTAACATGGCAGAGCCACGCGTGCCAGCCGCTTGAAAACCAACAAATAGCACTGTGTTTTTGGGGTTTGGTGCAAATGCTTTTAAATGATGCACCACGCGCCCGCCAGATGCCATGCCGCTTGCAGAGAGAATAATCATCGGCCCTGCAGTTTCATTCAGCTGTTTAGATTCTTCAATGCTATTGACCATGTGCGCTGTATGGCAAAGCGCATGGCTTTGTTCGGGCGTTAATCGATGCTCATTTTTGAAGTGATTAAATATTGCGGTAGCGTCCACCGCCATCGGGCTATTGAGGTATACAGGCGTGTTATTAGCGATGGCACCTGACGTTTTTAATAGATGAATGTAATACAGCAGCTCTTGCGCGCGACCCACCGCAAAGACTGGAATAAGAACTACGCCTTTACGATTGACTGTTCGATTGATAATCTCAGCTAGTTTTATTTTAGGATCGGTATGGTCATGCAACCGATTGCCGTAAGTCGATTCCAACACCAAGTAATCGGCTTGCTTAATGCGCACTGGCGCTTTCATTAAAATGTCATTGGGTCGGCCAATGTCGCCTGAGAATAGAATGG
Source organism: Methylotenera sp. (assembly GCA_031379885.1). GTDB lineage: Bacteria > Pseudomonadota > Gammaproteobacteria > Burkholderiales > Methylophilaceae > Methylotenera_A. The sequence continues at coordinate 16,624 of JANNFN010000090.1, read as the reverse complement.
ACGTTTTACTATCGTGAATGCGCACAAATGCCGAGCCGAGAATATGCCCACTGGGGGAAAGTTTTGCAGTTAAGCCGTCGCCCAAATCAATATCTTGCTCATAATCAACAGGCGTAAGCAGTGCCAGTGCATTTTGTGCATCTTCTTGTGTGTATAGCGGCAACGCTGGGTGATGCTTAGAGAACCCGCCCTTGTTGGCGTATTTCGCTTCCTCTTCTTGCAAATGCGCAGAATCTAACAACAGCACTTCGCATAAATCGCGAGTGGCTTCAGTGCAATATACTTTGCCAGTGAAACCATTTTTGACAAATAAAGGTAAATAACCGCTATGATCAATATGGGCATGCGTTAATATCACCGCATCGATTTCTTTAGGGTTGATAGGCAGTGCAGCCCAGTTTCTAAGCCGTAGCTGTTTAAGGCCTTGAAACAAGCCACAGTCAATCAGAATGCGTTTCGATTCGCCTGTTTTTGTTTCGCTGGTAAGCAGATATTTAGAGCCAGTGACCGTGCCCGTTGCGCCAAGAAATGTGAGCTTCATTTTAACTATCCTTTTTAGCTTCATTGTTGAGAGATACGCGGTATTTCTCAAGCTCGGCTTCATAATTCTCAGCTGAGCCAAAATCTAAAAACCGTGCATAGCGCGCATGCGTGCCTAGGATTTTTCGCGCATGTTTAATGGGGCAGAAGTATTGCTCGGTTCGACCTACAATTTCACTGATATAAGCAATCATGCCCGTACCGTAAGCGCAGTATGTGCAGTGAAATTTCTCAATAAAATTAAGGTAATGCAGATGTTGGCGGTCGAAAATAATGTAATCGGCACGGCGTACTTTTTTAATGCCGTAGATTGGAAAACAAGTGATTTGGTAAAAAGTAATGAATAAATCGGTGACCAGCAATGGAATAATCATCGAGTAAATAATCGGCCCAGTTATCAAATTCTGCGGCCTATCTGTGACCAACCAGCGAAAGAAATTCCGCTTTAGTTTGCGATGCGTTTGTTTGATGGATTGCTCAAACTCAACACGTTTTCCTTTGATTTGAAAGAAAATATTGGATTGCTGCTCGCTCAGCGCGGTTTGCAATTCATCTTCTAGCGCCGACATTTGGTTTAACAGTAACTGAATGCGTTCGTTCATCTAAGCCCCAATATTTTTTCTAAGTAGTTAAGATTAGCACACGCTAGATTTAATATTAAGGTTACTTTTGAAAAAAGCGGGTATCTGATAAGAGATTGTAAGACTTAGTGCAAAATTTTGGTCGGGAGCTATTTTCATGGTTAGAATGTGGTATTAAATGCCAAATTGATTAAGCTCATGAGTTTAGATAATCACACACCAAATCATACGCCCATGATGCGCCAGTATTTGGCACTCAAAGCGCAGCATCCTGACATACTGTTGTTTTATCGCATGGGCGATTTTTACGAGCTATTTTTTGAGGATGCTGAAAAAGCTTCTAAGCTATTAGGTATTACGCTCACACGCCGCGGCGCCAGCAATGGCGAGCCGATTAAGATGGCAGGTGTGCCGTATCACGCGGCGGAGCAGTATTTAGCAAAGCTTACAAAGCTGGGCGAAGCAGTCGCGATTTGTGAGCAAATTGGTGATGTTGCCACTTCAAAAGGCCCAGTCGAACGCGCCGTTATGCGCATCCTCACACCTGGCACGCTCACCGATTCTGCGCTATTAGATGAATCGCGTGATAACCAATTGTTAAGCGTGTTTGCGGCTGATGGCGTGATAGGTTTAGCACGTATCAACTTGGCTTCTGGCTCTTTTGTTTTAAGTGAAATTGCAGTTGGGCATTTGGCGCAAGAGTTGCAGCGCATTTCTCCCGCAGAGATTATTTGTGCGGATGATTTCAAGCACCCTGCGTTAGAGACTTATGATTGCGCAAAAAAGCGTTTGAGCCCATGGCAATTTGATGCAGATAGCGCATTTAAAGCGCTTACACAGCAATTTAATACGCGCGATTTATCAGGATTTGGCTGCGCAGATTTAGGCGCTGCCTTGTGCGCAGCGGGGGCATTGCTTGACTATGTAAAACATACGCAGCGCGCCGCTTTGCCACATATTACGGAGCTGAGTGTTGAGCAAACTTCACAATACATTCAACTGGATGCCGCGACACGTCGTAACTTAGAGATTGATGTTACCTTACGTGGCGATGTAACGCCCACGCTATATTCACTACTTAACACCACGCAAACCAGCATGGGTGCTCGCCTATTAAGGCATTGGTTGCATCATCCGCTTCGCGATAGAAGTTTAGTCGCTAAACGCCATGAGGTGGTTTCTGAGCTTATCAGCACGGGCAAATATCAAAGCTTGCAACTGAGTTTAAAAGCCGTTGGTGACATTGAGCGCATGACTACGCGCATAGCGCTTAAAACAGCACGCCCACGTGATCTGTCAGGTTTAAGAGATAGCTTGCAGCAATTGCCTTTGTTACAAAATCTGCTAGTAAAAAGTAATGCAATTTTGCTAGAAACACTAGGTGCTAATTTACAAGCGCCGCATGAAGTATTGCAATTATTATCACTAGCCATTAAACCAGAACCCGCATCAGTGTTGCGCGAGGGCGGTGTGATTGCCGATGGGTTTGACGCTGAGTTAGACGAGTTGCGTGCTTTGCAAACTAACCACGGCGATTTTTTATTACAGTTTGAGGCGGCCGAAAAAGCGCGGACAGGCTTGGCTAATTTAAAAGTAGAGTACAACAGCGTACATGGTTTTTACATTGAAATTAGCCGTGCGCAGGCTGAAAATGCACCAGTGGAATATCGCCGCCGTCAAACTTTAAAAAACGCTGAGCGCTTTATTACACCAGAGTTGAAAGCCTTCGAAGATAAGGTGTTGAGTGCGAACGAACGTGCTTTAGTGCGTGAAAAAATGCTCTATGAGCAAATTTTAGTGCAATTAACCCCATTTATCACTGCCCTGCAGACCAATAGCGGTGCGGTTGCTAGCCTGGATGTTTTATGCTGCTTTGCAGAACGGGCACAAGCTTTAAATTATACGCAGCCACAGTTTGTGGCTGAGCCAGGCGTTGTGATTGAGGCTGGTCGTCATCCAGTGGTGGAAAATATCACGCAGCCCTTTGTCGCAAATGATGTTGCAATGAACCCGTATCGTCAACTACTGCTGATTACGGGCCCGAATATGGGCGGAAAATCGACCTTTATGCGCCAAATTGCGCTGATTGTGTTATTGGCGCATTGTGGTGCCTTTGTGCCAGCAAATGTCGTTAAAATCGGCGAAATTGATCGCATCTTCACAAGAATCGGTGCTTCAGATGATTTGGCTGGTGGACGTTCTACGTTTATGGTTGAGATGACAGAAACGGCAAACATTCTGCACAACGCAACGGATAAAAGCTTGGTATTGTTGGATGAAATTGGCCGCGGCACGAGTACGTTCGATGGGCTAAGTTTGGCCTGGGCAGTCGCCAAACAATTACTCGAAAAGAATAAAAGCTTTACCTTATTCGCCACACATTATTTTGAACTCACCCGCATTGTGGATGAGTTTAAATATGCTGCCAATGTGCATTTAGATGCGGTGGAGCATGGTAGCAATATTGTATTTTTGCATAAGGTGGAAGAAGGCGCTGCCCACATGAGCTATGGCATTCAAGTTGCGCAACTGGCAGGTATTCCTAAAAGTGTAGTAGCGGCGGCTAAGCGAAAACTCACGCAGCTAGAGAATAATCAATTAACTCAGAATACCAATCAACCTGATATGTTTGCCGCAAATGTTGAGCAAGCGCCAGCGTTCGTACATTCAGTTATTGCTGAGCTTGAGGCTATTCAGCCAGATGATTTAACCCCTAAACAAGCCTTAGAGATTTTGTATAAATTAAAAAAAATTATTGAGAAAAGTTAAATTGTTTTTCTGCCAAAACCTACAAAACCTAATAACGCAGAACCAAATAACCACGCGGCTGCAGGTAGTGGCACTGGAGATGGGTGAACATTAACTTCTAAAGTGTCTGCAATCCAAATATCCGCAGAGCTTAAAATGGATAGAGAGTCAATTCCATACCAATTCAGTAAAACTGGAGCAACAGAGTTTCCGTTTAAATTGTATATATTTGAAGAGTAAACAAGTTGGTTATTCGCGTAACCTTCAAATTTAATATCTGCTTTGCCAGTCAATCCAGCCGACCAAAAGCCACTTAAAAAATCGAAAGTACCACCATTAGCTGTATTAATTACTGTCGTATTAGGGGCTAGGTAACCAAATGCGTTGAATAAAGCATTATTTTGCAGTCCAGTGTAATCAACACCAGGTATTAAGAAAGGATTTATATCTGCGATACCTGTGCTATTTGAAGAGTTCCAATTTAGGCCTTTGTAGCCATCATTAACTGGGGTAACAAAATCACCAGCTAAGTCTTCAAAATCAATAGTAACTGCAACTGCTTGAGTGGTCGCAAATATTAAAAAAAGTGAGAAGAGAGTTTTTTTCATTTTTATTCTTTCTTATGATATTTTGGTTTGATTTTGATTTTATATTGTCATTTTCACAATAGCCCGTAAGGGCTATTGAATGCGAATTTTTTTAAAGAGGTGTAATTAAATTTATTTAATAATAATTTAACAGCCACCAGATTTCATTACATTTTCTAACTCAATTTGTTGTTCTTTCAAGTCTTTCATTAGTGCTGCGCTACCGCCTTTGCGTTTTTGGTTGGCAATATTAGCTAATCCCGCTTTAAGCGCTTTACACATACCTAGCGTATCTTCCTCAGGCTCATCTTTTTGAGCTATTGGCGTAGGTTCTGCAGCTGGGGTGGGTTCCTGTGGCGGTGGGTTGCTCACTGCCGCAGGTGGCTCTGGCGCGGCTATTGGTTCGGTGCGAGCTGGCTCTTGTTGGGTTTGTGGTGCGGCTGGTGTCGGTTTAGTTGGCGCTGGCACGGCTAAAGTAGCTGGTTGAGTAGGACTAGCAGCAGGAGTCGTAACACGAGTTGCAGTTGCTGTTTGAGCAGGGGTTGCAGCTTGCGGTTTTGTGTTGCGATTTGCGCTATCGCTGGTAGCTGTGCCAGCACTTAGCAATCGTTTAGCTTCAGCCATCCATTTACTGGTGAGGCTAGCTTTTTGTAATTGTTGAACACATTCACGCTCAATGGAATTTTGAACCTGAAATGCGGTGCCTTGATGTTTGTAAACATCTTTAACGAGGGCTGCAGTATAGCTGTCAGTTGCAGATGCTTTTAATTCATCTTCAGTTTTACCTGCCTCACGCATCTTTACGATACTTTTAGCGGCTTCGCCACGTAGCTTACAATCGGCATTAGCTGCTAGTGGAATCTGTGTTTTGCTTGTGGATACCTTATTGTTAGCTGGAGCTACAGCATTATTGACTGGTTTTTGATTGATAGGTTTACTCACCGCAGTCTTACATGGAGAGTCTTGATATGTATTTCCGCAACGATATACATCTGCCGCAAATGTGCTTTGACAGCAAGCTAGCATTAAATACACAAAGACATTTAACACTGATAATTTCATGTTAAGCCCCAAGAATTAGGATTGCTTAATGAAAGCAACCTGCTGCTTTCATTTCTTGCATTAATACAGTTTGCTGTTGTTGTAGATCGTCCAAATAGCTATATGCGCCACCATTGATTCTGCGTTGATTAATATCATCTAACTTAGCTTTGATAGAGCCGCATACGCTAGGCTTAGGGATGATATTTTGGGGGGCTTTGGTATTATCCGCTGTTCGTTTTTTTTGCATACATTCACGTTCAATCGCGGTCTTCACTTGAATTGCGGATCCATGAAATTTGTAAACATCTTTAATAAGTGCCTGATAGCTAGCGCTGCGCGTGTTGGCTAATTGCTCAGATTCCGTTTTGCCAATTTCTCGTAACGTCATGATTTTTTTTGTAGCGCTGCCACGGCGCCTACAATCAGCATCTAGAGGAATGATGGGTGGTTTTTCATTAGCATCAATTTTATTGCTAATAGGCGCCACAGTTTTGCTTGCAGGCATTTTTTTAGTTGCACATGGCGTGGCTTGGTAACTTGCTCCGCAGCGGTATAAATCGGCTGCTAATAACCCCTGAGAGCAAGTTAAAAGTGCAAAAGTTAAAGTGCTTAATAGAAATGATTTCATTCACAATTCAATTAAATTAGTGATGATGCCCGCCTGCACCATGCACGTGTTGATGTGAGACCTCTTCTTGCTTAGCCGCACGTACATCAGTAACCGTTGCCTTAAATATAACACGTTCACCCGCCCAAGGGTGGTTACCATCAACCACGACTTTTTCATCGGCAATTTCGGTCACGGTATATAAAATCACTTCCCCTGTTTCATCTTCGCCTTCAAATTGCATACCCACTTTGAGCTCATCGGCTGGAAAGGCACTTGCTGGTTCAATCTGCACGAGTTCTTCGTCAAATTCACCAAACGCATCCGCTGGCATTAAATCCACTGTGACCACATCACCCACGTTTTTGCCGTGCATGGCTTCTTCTACTTTTGGGAAAATATTGTCATATCCGCCGTGCAAGTAAGAAACAGGTTCTGCGCTTGATTCAAGCACATCGCCATCAGAGTTTTTAAGTTCGTAAGTCATTGTTACAACAGTGTTCATTGCGATTTGCATGGGTACAGTCCTAAGCTGGGTGATGAGTAAAATTTAATCATAAAGTTGTGAATATAAGTTTAATCTATTTTTGCAAATTGGTTAAATCTTGCATCAAGTTATTATATAGCATTTAAGTATTTGATTCTTTTGTAATAAAGCTAATTAACGACCACGTCCGCCGCTTCTATGCGTGCTATTTGGGTTAGCGTTCGGCCTGCCAGTATTGCCTTGGTTAGCATTTCTGTTATTGGGGTTGCGATTATTCGGGTTGCGTGCAGGTGGTTTAGGCGCAAACAGTGGCGTTTGCGGCATGGCTTGGTGGCGCGCGGCTTCTGACATGGGTTGACCAGAAGGGTTGTGCGTAACGCTTTGTGGCCTAGCTTGCTGATTGTTATTTGGGTTGCGATTTTGGCCATGGTTTTGATTGGTATTTCTGCCAGTGCTTTGGCCTTGCGGCTTGCGCTGTTGTTGGCCTTGGCCATGCCCGCGCGGCGGACGACCATGATTTTGTGTAGAGCGTGGCGCTTCAGGTTCTGGTTTGTCAGATGGCGTAAAACCTTCTACCTGTACTTTAGGTATTTCACGCTTGATTAGTTTTTCAATGTCTTTTAAAAACTTCAATTCTTCGCGGTCAACTAATGAAACTGCCGCGCCGCTACTACCTGCGCGACCTGTTCGACCGATGCGGTGCACGTAATCTTCTGGCACGTTGGGCAATTCAAAATTCACCACTTGCGGCAATTGGTCAATATCCAAACCACGCGCAGCAATGTCCGTCGCCACTAGCACGCGCATGCTGCCATCTTTAAACTGTGAAAGCGCCTTGGTGCGCGCACCTTGGCTTTTGTTGCCGTGAATCGCGGCAGATTCAATACCGTCTTTAATTAACTTCTCAGCTAGCCGATTCGCGCCGTGCTTGGTGCGAGTGAATATCAGCACTTGTTGCCAATCATTTTTTTTGATGAGGTAGCTCATTAACTCGCGTTTGTGGCCTTGTGCCACCATGTGCACGGTTTGCTCAACTAATTCAGATGCCGTATTGCGGCGCGCGACTTCAACAAAACCGGGGTTATGCAATAAGCCATCGGCGAGGGTTTTAATTTCATCCGAAAAAGTGGCAGAGAATAATAAGTTTTGGCGCTGTTTTGGCAACATGGCGAGAATTTTTTTAATATCGCGGATAAAGCCCATGTCTAACATTCTATCGGCTTCGTCTAACACCAAAATCTCAACGCCGCTCAAATCCACGTTTTTTTGATTGGCATGATCTAGCAAGCGGCCAGGTGTGGCGACTAAAATATCTAGCGGTTTTTTAAAGCGCGCAATTTGCGGGTTGGCGTTTACGCCGCCAAAAATCACCGTGCTGGTGAGTGGCAAGTATTTGCCGTAAGTTTTAACAGATTCTTCAATCTGCGCGGCAAGCTCGCGCGTTGGCGTCAGCATTAGGCAGCGCGGGCGACTTTTAATTGCATCTGCGTTGCGCGACTTTTGGCTAAGAATATGCAAAATCGGCAGGGTAAAACCTGCTGTTTTGCCAGTGCCAGTTTGTGCGCCTGCCAGTAAATCGCCACCGCTTAATACTTGCGGAATGGCTTTGGCCTGAATTGGCGTTGGTGTGGTGTAACCCGCGTCGCTAATGGCGCGCAGAATGGGTTCGGATAATCCTAACTCGTTAAAGTTAAGTGTAGTTGTTTGTTCAATTGACAATGTAAAGCTCCAGCTTGAAATATAAGGCCGGCCAAATACTTCAGAAGCATACCAATCGAGGCTGACGAATAATTAGGTTAGATAACCATTTGATAAAAGACCGCTACGCTGATTGGTTTGCGTAGGGAACGCGCATTATACGGGGAAATGCAATTAAAGCGAGCTTTGTTTTTTGGTTAAAATAGATGCCCTGCGAGGCAATATCCATGCGGGTTGCAGAGCATCTGTATTTGGATTGTAGGTTGGTAGTGAGCGTAGCGAACCCCAACGATGCGAGAAGTGTTGGGGTTCATAAAATCGATTCACCCCAACCTACTAGCTACTGGCTGTTGCTGCTTGATGGATAGATTATGCCTTTTTAGTGCTCTTTATATTTGGAGTAACAATATTATGCCATTTTTGGTGACAAGATTGACAAAGGTAAGACTGAGGCCAGTTATTAGCCTCATTTTCAAATAATGCCCACGGTGCCCAGTGGTGATTTTGCGCCCCTTCGGCATTACAAACCTCACAGAAGTATGGAGGGATTTTAGGGTCAAGAACTTTTGGTTCTATTCCGCTGTTTTGTACAATCTTTCTTTTTACAAAGTGTTGTGTTCTATATCCGCAGTAATAACAAACAAAAGGGTATTTTGGCGCACCGCCCGCGTCAGTATAAAACCCAATAAACCAGCATTTAGATTGCTTGCATTTAGGGCACTCATAATCAGGGTAGTTTATTTCATTTTTCCAAGAGGTGTTAGTCATGAAGCAATGCTCGTTTTGTAAGAGTACATATGAGTTTAATTTTAAGCATTATTCAAAATATTAACACAATTAATGCAGATGATTTTTCCGCCAAACCCATGGAGGTGTTGGCTGTTGAGTATTCCAAAGCCCGAGTTTATTTTTACGCGCTTCGTCTTCTAGCAAGGCCAGCATGTAATCCATCGAATAGTGGCGGTTAAACCACGCGTGACCATTTTTAACCATAAACTCGCTGGCATCCAAGCTGTTGCAATGCAATTTACCTAAGCTTCGATGATATTTATCTGTGCCAGAAACGTACACTTTTACGTCGGCATTTTTGCAAAACTGCATCAGCGCGCGGCGAGATTTTAAGCCGTAAGTTTGGTTGCGTTCTGGTGCGTCGATGTCAGTTAAGCGTAGTTTGTATTCGTAGCTGGCATCTTTGATTTTTACCGTATCACCATCGTAAAAATAGGTGATTTCAAGCGCAAAAGTAGGCAGGCTGCAGGCCAATATCCATGCGGTTGCTAGGACGGTTATTATTTGCTTAACATTTAATATAATCAACCCAACTCCGTCATCCTCGCGAAGGCGGGGATCCAACTTGAGCGAAAAAATGGATTCCCGCCTTCGCGGGAATGACGGCTGGGGGTATTTTGTAAATTGAATAATGATTTCGACTTAACTTTTTAGCTAGAATAATTGCTTGGCTCTAGCACCGTCGGTATGGGTTCCAGCTCAGTATTTGGATGATCTTTGCTGTAATGTAAGCCGCGACTTTCTTTGCGTGAAATGGCGCTTTCCACAATTAATTCAGCCACTTGCAGCAAGTTGCGCAGTTCGATTAAATCGTTGCTGATTTTAAAATGTTGATAAAACTCCTGCACTTCATCACGCAACATATGGATGCGATGCAGCGCGCGGCTAAGGCGTTTATCGGTGCGCACAATGCCAACGTAGTTCCACATAAATCGACGCAGCTCATCCCACGTGTGGGTAATCAGCACTTCTTCATCGGCATCGGTGACGCGACTTTCATCCCAAATAGGCAAGCTGGGAAGCGCATGGTTATTGGCTTGCAGGATGTCTGCGGCGGCAGCGCGACCAAATACTAAACATTCCAATAATGAATTACTGGCTAGGCGATTTGCGCCGTGCAAGCCGGTGCAAGCGGTTTCACCAATGGCGTATAAATTATCAATATCAGTTTTGCCTTGTGCATCTACCATGACGCCGCCGCAACTGTAATGTGCAGCTGGCACCACGGGGATTGGTTGCTTGCTGATATCTATGCCGAGTTCGAGGCAGCGCGCGTAAATATTGGGGAAATGTTCTTTAATAAACGCGAGTGGTTTGTGCGTAATATCCAAGTAAACACAATCCAACCCGCGTTTCTTCATCTCAAAGTCAATCGCGCGAGCGACGACATCACGCGGCGCAAGCTCTTCGCGGTTATCGTGTTCTGGCATAAAACGTGTGCCATCTGGTAGCCGCAGTAATCCGCCTTCGCCGCGCACCGCCTCGCTAATTAAAAAAGATTTTGCATGCGGGTGAAACAAACAGGTTGGGTGGAACTGAATAAATTCCATGTTCGCTACGCGGCAGCCCGCGCGCCAAGCCATGGCGATGCCATCGCCAGTGCTGACATCTGGATTTGTCGTATATAAATATACTTTGCCCGCGCCGCCAGTGGCTAAAACGGTTTGTTGCGCGGCGATGGTGATGACTTTGCCTGAATGATTATCCAGCACATAAGCACCTAAGCATTTGTTTTCATTTATTTTTTTATCTATTTTTATACTGGCAATGAGGTCAACCGCAATGTGATTTTCTAAAATGGTGATATTGACATGCTCGCGCACTTTTTGCGCCAAGGTTTTTTGCACGGCGTGACCAGTCGCGTCCGCCACATGCACAATGCGGCGCTGGCTATGACCGCCTTCGCGCGTCAAATGCAAGCTACTATTATCAGCCTCACGTGTAAACTCTACGCCTTGCTCGACAAGCCATTCCACTGATTCGCGTGCTTTTTCGGTTACCAGACGCGTGATGGCGGTATCGCACAAACCCGCGCCAGCAATCAAGGTATCTTGAATGTGTTCCTCAATAGAATCTTCACTATTCAACACCGCCGCAATGCCACCTTGCGCCCAGCTGCTGGCGCTGTCAGAAACTTCACGCTTACTCACTAAGCATACACGCTTAGAATCCGCCACTTGTAGCGCCATAGTAAGCCCAGCTAAGCCGCTACCGATAATTAAAACATCGTACTGCTGTGTCATAAATGCATTATATGGAATGAACTATTAAGAGTTTATCTGTGTCTTTATCTATAAGCTAGCGATAAAACTAGGTGGTATTAAAGCAAAATGCTGGAGGATGAAATGCTAACAACGAGTAAAATTGAGGAATTAACGCGCCCAAGCTTCGTGGAACCTGCCCTGCAGGCGTATAATGCGCCTAATAACAAGATGGAAACAGGGAGTAACACCTCGATGGCTGATAAGCCAGTTAATAGCGCCAGCGCGGGCAATCGTGAGCTTGACCAAATTTTGGTGGAGCGCGCGCAACAAGGCGACAAAAAAGCATTTGGTATGCTGGTGGAGAAATATCACCGCAAGCTTGGGCGTTTGCTTGGGCGCATGATACGTGACCAAGCCGAGGTGGAAGATGTGGTACAAGAAAGCTTTATTAAAGCCTATCGCGCGCTGCACAATTTCCGCGGTGATAGCGCGTTTTACACTTGGTTGTATAGAATTGGCATTAATACCGCGAAAAATTACTTGGTTTCAATGGGCAGACGTCCACAAGTAATGCAAGAAGTAGAGATTGACGATGTTGAGAATTTTGAAGATGGTGGCGAAATGCGCACCATGGATACGCCAGAAACAGCGCTGATGACGAAGCAGATTGCACAAACTGTGAATGACACAGTCGCAAGCTTGCCTGAGGAATTACGCACGGCGATTACGCTGCGCGAGATTGAAGGCTTGAGTTACGAAGAAATCGCAACTTTGATGCAGTGCCCAATCGGAACTGTTAGATCTCGTATTTTTAGGGCGCGCGAGACGATTTCGGAAAAATTGAAACCATTGTTGGATACGCAAGATGGCAAACGTTGGTAACCTGCTGGCTAATATTAAGAAGTCAGGTATAAAGAATTTAGGGAATTAGTTTTAATTTAGAGGCAAAAAGTTATGAAAAATCAATTATCTGCATTAATGGATGGCGAATTTGATATCGAAAGCGCGGAACATCTAATTACATCGGCCAAAACGGGTGGCGAGCTGAAAAATTGTTGGGCAAATTACCATTTAATTGGTGATGCTATGCGTGGAGATAGTTGCATGAGCCATGATTTTAGTCATCGCGTGATGAACGCATTGGAAGCTGAACCAACAATTTTAGCGCCTAACTTTCAAAATGCTTCACAAGTTCCCGCAAGAAAATCCAGTTACAAATCAACAAAACTTTGGTCAGTTGCTGCCTCTGCGGCTGCTGTGATGTTTGTAGGTGTGATGGTGCTACAGCAACAAATAAACGCACCAAAACAAGCGACCATAGAAATTGCACAAGCAGCGCCGCCAGTGGAAACGCTGGCACCAGTTGAAATCGCACAAAGTGTGCCTACAGAATACTTACAAGCACATCAAGATGCCGCTCCTAATGGCGCGGCTTTTTATATTCAAACCGCCAGTTATACGGAGCCGCAGAAATAATGGTTCGTATTGCAAGCGCTCTATTATTGAGTGCATTAAGCTTTAGTGTTTTCGCGGCGGATGATCCGTGGTTTTTGCTAGAAAAAACCGCTTATGCCGCACGTGAGCTCAATTATCAGGGTGTGTTTGTCTACCAAAATGGCAGACAAACCAGCTCGGTGCAAGTCACTCACATGAATAACGCTGGGCAGGAAATGACGCGTAATGTCGTGCTGGATACTGGGGCACAAACGAGTCAGCGCGAGGTGTACAGCCAAGGTAATAACATCGTGATTTTACGCCCACAAAATCAAAAAATGGTGATTGAAAAACGCCGTGGACAAAATCTTTTCCCCGCCATGTTGCCAACCGAGTTGCAAGCGATTAAAGCCAGCTATACCGCGCAGCTTGGCGCTATGGATACAGTCGCAGGGCGTGAAGCGCAAATTATTGATTTGATTCCTAACGATGCTTTTCGTTATAGCTACAAAATTTGGGCAGATACAGAATATGGTTTGCTATTAAAAATGGCATTGCTAGACAGCAAAAAACAAACGCTGGAACAGATTGAGTTTAATCAATTAAGCACACTTAACTCACAAGACACTAATTGGTTTCAGCCAAAAATTGATGTAAATAAGAGCTATGTCACACAAGATGCTACTGTGGTTAACCATGTAAATAGCAATTGGATTGTGGCTGAACTGCCTGTTGGGTATGTGAAAGTTGACCATAGAGCATTGGTTGTGCCAGGCAAAGCTGCGCCTGTTGATCAAATGATATTTTCTGATGGCATTGCATCGGTTTCTTTATTTATTGAGCCGCTAACTAAAGGCATGAGACCTAAAATGGGGCATATGCTGATTGGCTCTACTAATATTTGCGCCAATGTGATCGGCGGCTACCAAATTACCGTGGTGGGCGAAGTGCCAGAGGCAACCGTGATGCAAATAGCTAAAGCGGTAAGTTTTAAAAAACAAACTGCCTCTAAATAAGTTACTCAATTAAATATAACTATTTATAACGGTTTTTAGAATCATGATAGAAGAACGCGCTGTAATCCTGTCGTTAGATAATCGAACTAACGAGTCCCAATCTGACACTGTCGCCACGCTAGAAATAGAACGTAAAACCGCATGTGGTTTATGCGGCCAAACACGCGGTTGCGGCAATTCCATTTGGGGGAAATTATTTGCGCATCAATCCACCGCATTTAAAGCTCAAAACCGTATCAACGCAAAAGTGGGTGACAGCGTTATAGTAGGTATTAACGAAAAGGCCTTGTTAAAAAGTGCCTTGCTACTTTACATATTGCCCCTTGCAACGATGTTAACTGGCGCCATATTAGCTTCACAATTACATGATACAAATGGCTACGCTATGCTGGGCGCGACGATTGGCTTGGTGCTAGGCTTGATATGGGTAAAAGGCCATACCATGTCGAGCAGTTATTTTAAGCTACAACAACCAGAGATTTTAAGATTGGCAACACAAGAAGCACCTGTAAATTTTAATTAATGTTGAAGGAAAAATAGATGTTAAAAAGTTGGTTTTCTGCGATTACATTTGCGCTCACGTTTGCGCTGACAAATTTCACCCAAATCGCCAATGCGAATGATTTACCAGACTTTACCGTGCTGGCCGAAAAACACGGCGCAGAAGTGGTGAACATTAGCGTGACACAAGTCATGCAAGCGGGTAATAACGCGATGCCTTTTCCTAATATGCCAGATGATCCAGATTTGCAAGAATTCTTTAAGCGGTTTGGTATTCCTAATATGCCAGGTCAGCCTGGTCAAGGCGGCCAGCCTGGCCAAGAATATAAATCACAATCGCTCGGTTCTGGCTTTATTATCAGTGCTGATGGCTACATTTTAACCAATGCGCACGTAGTGAATGAGGCGGATGAAGTACTGGTAAAATTATCTGATAAACGCGAATTTAAAGCCAAAATTATTGGTGCAGATAAACGCACTGACGTAGCCTTAATTAAAATTGAGGCGACCAATTTACCTAAAGCGACTATTGGTGACCCAGCTGCATTAAAGGTAGGGGAATGGGTAGCGGCAATTGGCTCACCTTTCGGTTTAGAAAACACCATGACAGCGGGTATTGTTAGCGCCAAAGGTCGTGCGCTACCGCAAGAAAATTTCGTACCATTTATTCAAACCGATGTTGCAATTAACCCTGGTAACTCTGGCGGCCCGCTATATAACTTGCGTGGCGAAGTGGTGGGCATTAACTCGCAAATATACAGCCGCAGTGGTGGTTCTATGGGTTTATCTTTCAGTATTCCGATTGATGTTGCAATCGATATTTCTAACCAACTTAAAGCCAGCGGAAAAATCACACGCGGCTGGCTGGGTGTGGCAATTCAAGAGCTCACTAAAGAGCTTGCAGAATCGTTCGGCATGAAAAACAATAACGGTGCGTTAATTGCTGGCGTTGAGAAAAATGGCCCAGCCGAAAAAGGTGGCCTGCTTGCTGGCGATGTAATCACCAAGTTTGATGGTAAATCAATTACGGCCTCTAGCGATTTACCGCGTGTAGTGGGTGGCACAAAGCCTGGCAAAGTTGCAGCTGTGGAAATTCTGCGCAAAGGTGTAACTAAAACCTTGAATATCGCTGTGGGTGAAACACCAACTGACCCTAATGAAGCAGCGCCTGCAACCAAGCCTGCACCAAAGGCGGAAGCGAATAAAATCGGCTTGACGCTTAAAGAATTAACCCCTGCACAAAAGAAAAAATTGAATGGTAAAAATGGTTTATTGGTTGCAGACAGTACGGGTTCGGCAGCACAAGCGGGCATTCGCCGTGGCGATGTGATACTTGGGTTAAATAATTCTGAGAGTCAAAGTGTAGAGTTGTTTAATAAGCAAATTAACGCGGTTGCGGCAGGTAAAACCGTGGCAGTACTGGTGCTGCGTGGAGAAAGTACGCTGTATGTGCCGATTAAAGTAACTAAGTAATTAAGTAATATAAAAACCCCGCCGTGTGCGGGTTTTTTATTGTAAGCAAGATAAATAATTACAAATTAATCAAGTGTTTGTAGTAAAATCACGGCAATTGTGAAAAAGGCGCTTTGAGCGCTTTATTTGTTTGTAAAGCTTAAAAGTAAAACATGAAAAACATCCGTAATTTCTCCATTATCGCGCACATTGATCACGGTAAATCCACATTGGCTGACCGCATTATTCATTTATGTGGTGGCTTGGAAGATCGCGAAATGGAAGCGCAAGTGCTTGATAGTATGGATATTGAGCGCGAGCGCGGCATTACCATCAAAGCGCAAACTGCGGCGCTAGAATATAAAGCCAACGACGGCCAAGTCTATAATTTAAACCTGATTGATACGCCTGGCCATGTGGATTTCAGTTATGAGGTTTCTCGCTCACTTTCTGCTTGCGAAGGTGCGCTGCTGGTAGTGGATGCGAGCCAGGGTGTTGAGGCGCAAAGCGTGGCCAATTGCTATACCGCGCTTGATTTGGGTGTGGAAGTGACGGCGGTGCTCAATAAGATTGATTTGCCTTCGGCCGACCCAGAGCGCGTAAAGCAAGAAATTGAAGATGTGATTGGTATTGATGCGAGCGATGCGGTGCTTTGCTCAGCCAAAACGGGCTTGGGTGTGCGTGATGTATTAGAAGCAGTGATTGCAAAAGTACCTCCGCCACGAGGCAATGTGGATGCGCCTCTCAAGGCATTGGTTGTGGATGCTTGGTTTGATAATTACGTCGGTGTGGTGATGTTGGTG
The DNA here is from genome assembly GCA_031379885.1 of Methylotenera sp. Classification (GTDB taxonomy): domain Bacteria; phylum Pseudomonadota; class Gammaproteobacteria; order Burkholderiales; family Methylophilaceae; genus Methylotenera_A. The sequence goes on along the minus strand of JANNFN010000090.1, from coordinate 133 downwards.
CGCGTCATTGATGGCGTGCTAAAACCAAAAGATAAAATTCGCCTCATGGCAACAGGCGCGCAGCATTTGTGCGAGCAAGTGGGTGTGTTTACGCCAAAATCGCTACAAAAAACTGCCTTATCCGCAGGCGAAG
>JANNFN010000066.1:0-1845 GCA_031379885.1 Methylotenera sp. | reverse complement strand
CCCTTTCACGGAGGCGACCGGGGTTCGAATCCCCGTGGGGACGCCAAAAACTAAAACGCCACCGCAAGGTGGCTTTTTCGTTTATGATTCCCGCACGTAGTTCTTCGAGAACCCCGCAGGTCGCGTGTGAATAAGGTGCTTCAGCACCTATATTCCACGGTGAAGACCATTGCGGTCTGCTCGGCTGGACGCGAAGCGGTCTTGAACGCCAGCTAAAGATGCTAGAATCGCCCTAAGGCGAGGCTGGCACAATCCCCGTGGAAGCCATATAGTTTATAGTAAACTAATAACTTACTTTAGCTTCTAGAGCCTAAATTTCCTAAGGCATACTTTATGGACTTACTGCCATTTGATCAACTTTGTATAGAAATGCTTGAAGGCTTGCCTAATAGTAAAGCGAAACATTGTTTTAGGTCAGCATTAAATCATCTTAAACTTGCAGAAAAAATTACTAAAATAGATTTATCCATGTCAGTTTTTAGGGCGATTACAGCGGAGGAAGAGGCTGCTACTGGTTTGATGTTGGAGTTGCAAAATAAAAATTACGCTAATGCTGAACATTTAAAAACTCGAGATCATATTCACAAAGGTGCGGTTATTGAGCTTATTTCTATTATTGTTCAGTTTCTAGAAGATCATTTTCCTGGTAGCGTTTATGACCTTAGTATGCATCGCATCAATGGTCAACTGCAAATAAGACTAACCGCTGAAATGATTATTAATGGAGAAAAAATCATTATTATTCCTGACCCTCCATTGAGCATTGCAATGCGCGTTGGCGTGAAAAAATTTTCAATGAATATACAATTACAGACACTTCTAGATAAGCGCGGTCATCAAACTATAAAAAGTCATCTCAAAGCTAAGGCAAATTTAAGAAATTTAATTCTTTATGCAAGTGAAAAAGGCTATCCATCGCAACCGAAAATTGAAGATAAATTCTTCCCAGCACATAAGAGTAGAGTTCTGACAATGTTGCGAATTTTTTTAATGATTCAGCCTTTTGAAGATATTCAACCTGCAGTTCAAGATGGATTAGATATATTTTTATCTATCGTTGACAAAATAAAAGCTGAAGACCTAGGCGATGTATTGCAATGAAGTTTAATCTATACAATCGGAACACATTAAATCACCTGCCATGTAAGTCTTATGGATACTATCTCCCAGAGCATCTCTTTAATGTCTAAATTGCCTTTTACTCTCTTAATGTGCTTTGCACTTACCGCATATTCCGCACAGCCCAAGATGCATTTACCACTAAAAAGTGGCACCTACACTTTTAAACATAAGTTTGCGGAGCAGCCAGACGCGGGTAGCTCGCCTTTAGTGGTGAAGATAAAAGGAAACCATATTGCCGTTTATAATCGTGAAAATTCCATGGGTTTCCCCAAAGGGTTGATTGAAAAAGGCACTTTGGTGTTTCATCAAAAATCTCAAGCATGGATTATTAGCACATCTGCCGAGGATATCAACGCAGAGGAAGTAGGTGGCTGCAGCGATGGCCCAACCATGGTGGATTTATTGAACAAAATTTATTGGTCATGCTGATAAAAAATACTTAAAATTAAGTAGTGAGTAACTTTAATATGGAGACCACACAATGATTGGATACGTATCGCTCGGCACGAATAATTTACCAGCCGCAACTGCATTTTATGATGCACTTTTTGCTGAAATAGGCGCAAAACGCATGTGGGAAGTTAAACGCGGCATAGGCTGGGGAATGGGAAGCGACCCTACTTTCTCGATTTTGCAACCTTTTGACGGCCATGCGGCAAGCGTGGGCAATGGCGTAATGGTGGCTTTTAGCGTAGATGCGCAAGACAAAGTAAATAAAATGTA
>JANNFN010000047.1:0-7299 GCA_031379885.1 Methylotenera sp. | reverse complement strand
CCCACCCCAACACCGCTATAAACAGCTACGCCAAGCCTAGCGATATCAACTGCTAAAAACGCGATATCTATCGAGCTATTGCCATCAGGATCCACAAACTTATACGGATTATTATTACCATACGCATAGCGGTTATGGCTGTGAACGTTGTTCTCATCCACGCCCACTGGGTCTATGCCCATAAACCTGCCTAATAGCGGATCGTAATAGCGCGCCCCAAAGTAACTGAGCTTGCTATCTGCATCTTGTGGCTTGCCTGCAAACCAACGCGTTTCTGTCGCGGCTTTGATGTCTTTAATGTTGCGATCACCATACGGCCAGTAGTGCTAAAAATTATACGCTATTTGTTGTGTGACCGCATGATGCGGCCTTTTTCACGCTCCCAATCGCGCTCTTTTTCAGTATCACGTTTGTCGTGCTGTTTTTTGCCTTTGGCGAGGCCAATTTGAATTTTAATGCGTCCTTTGGAAAAGTGCATATCGAGCGGCACAATCGTATAGCCTGCGCGCTCTACTTTTTCTATGAGCTTAATGATTTCTTCATTATGTAACAACAACTTACGTGTGCGAATGGCATCTGGCCGAATGTGCGTAGAAGCCGCCCCCATGGGCGTGATGTGACAGCCGATGATATAAATTTCACCGCGTTGAATAATGACGTACGCCTCTTTTAAATTGGCGCGATTATCGCGGATAGCTTTAACTTCCCAGCCTTCCAGCACGATGCCAGCTTCGTATTTTTCCTCGATAAAGTAATCGAAAAAGGCTTTTTTATTTTGGGCAATGCTCATGACTTGCAACTAATAGCTTAAAATTAGTATTTTACGCTATTAAATAATGATGCAATGAATAAGGTTGAAAAAACGGTTCTAGTAATGCACTCAGCCGAGCAAATGTTTGCTTTGGTAGATGCGGTGGAAAATTACCCGAAATTTTTGCCTTGGTGTGGTGGCGTAGATCTGCTGGAGCGCACAGAAACCAGCACCAGTGCGACTTTACACATTAATTATCACGGCTTAAAACAAAACTTTACCACGCAAAATATTAAAACTTATCCTAATAGCATGGAAATAAAACTTAAAAATGGACCTTTTAAACACTTAGATGGTAGCTGGCGTTTTATCCCATTACGCGAAAATGGCTGTAAAATTGAATTTAGGTTAAATTACGAATTTACCAATAGTTTTTTAGAAAAATTAATCGCGCCAGTGTTTAATCATATCGCCACTACTTTTGTAGATGGTTTTGTGAAGCGTGCAGATGAAATTTACCAATAGAATTAGATACTTTAACAGAAAGTGATGCTTTGAATAACGATCATATTATGGTGGAAGTCGCTTACGCACTACCTAAAGAGCAGCTCATCATTCCAATTCATATGCCTCTAGAAGCCAATGCAGAAGCGGCTATCAGAGCATCTGGTATTTTAAAAAAATACCCAGAAATTGATTTGAATGTGAATCAAATTGGCATATTTAGCAAACTGATTAAGTTAGATACGCCGTTGCGCAACTTAGACCGTATTGAGATTTATCGCCCGCTTATCGCCGACCCGAAAGAGGTACGTAAACAACGCGCGGCGGATGGAAAAGCCATGAAATAGCTTCATGCTGGCAGTGCTCCGTTGACACAGCTGGAAAAAAAGCGGTGTAGGTGCACCGCCTGTAGAATAGTTTTTATGCTGTTTTAACTGCAATTCTCATCAATCTCAGCCTGTGCTTTTGCTTTACCTGCCTGTAAATCTTGATCGCTCATATATTCGCGCTCACCTTTTTCATTCATTTTATAAACACGGCCACCTTGCTTATATGTTTCAAAATTGGCCTTAGCCGCAGAGCAGTTTTCTGCTTTACGCTTAGCCTCTGCTTCTTTTTCTTGTTTATTTCTTTTATCCGCTTCAGCATTACGTTGACGTTGCTCAGCTGCCGCATCCTCTGCATTTTCAGGCACTTCAGATGACTCTTTCACTTTTGTTGGCGCCGCTTGCGCGTTTTCAACCGGCGCTAAGGGCTCTTTACCACTAGGCTTGACCGCTTTCTTGCTACCGATGGCCTCCTGCTTAATATTAGATGGCGGTGGTGTATCGGTATAGCGTATCGAGCCATCCTTATCTTTCCATTTATAAATTTCAGCATTGCCCAATATTGGAAACGCCAAAAGTAATGTGCATAATATCCATGATAATTGAGCTAATCGCATATTAATGTCTTTCATATCAATGCCTTTCAATGCAAACTTATCGTTTGCGACTCCATAGTTTAAATCAAAGTTTCTAATAAGTGTTGATACTGATGAATCGATTTTTGCACGTTGTAATGCTTTATCACGTATTCACGCGCATTTTTACGCATCATTTCATATTTTTTCTTGTTAGATAACACTTCATCCACCCTAGTTGCAATTTCACTTGGTGAAAAAAAGTCTGCAAGCAAGCCATTTTTACCATTAATCACCTCTAGCACTGGTGCGGTATTCGAGCCTATTACTACACACCCAGTCGCCATCGCTTCAAGCATAGACCAAGACAACACGAATGGCACCGTTAGATAAACATGCGCGGATGATATTTGCAACACGCTCAAATACTCCGCATAAGGCAATTTACCCAAAAAATGCACACGGTTTTGATCAAAGGTCACTTCTTTCATCAGTTTTTCACGATAATTTAACGCGTCATCGGGTTTTCTGCCATAACTAATATCGTCGCCACCAACTATTAAAACGTGACAATCAGGTTGGCGTTGACAAATTTCTTCAAGCGCTCGCATAAGCATGTGGAATCCACGATACGGCTCCAAATTTCGCGCTACGTAGGTCACAACTTTATCTTTTGCTGTTAACTTTTTACCATTGGGTAATGTAAACACTGCATTGGGATTTGGTTTGGCAATTTCGGTGTTTACACCTTCATGAATAACCGATATTTTGGACTGAAATTCAATTGGATATAAGCTTCTTTGCCATTGCGTAGGACTAATGCCCGCATCACTCGCCTGTAAACTCAGTAAGTTGATGCTGTTTTTTGTTCGGATACGCAATACATCATCTACAGTATTTGGAAACTCTGGATCAAAGTCAGTATCTGCGCCAGTTGCGCGGTAAAAAAACTCAAAGTAATTAATGAGTTTAGTGTTGGGGAAAACATCTTTTACGTACAAGGTCTCACCCCAACCTGCGTGCCCAATCACCGCATCTGGAATAAAGCCTTTTTGTTTAATCGCCTCCATCACTTTTGCTGTAGCTTGTCCATTCAATACGGCAGACTCTAAGCCAGCAATATAATGGTGTATATTTTGAGTTACCTTCCTAGCAGGTTGATACACTACATTTGGCACACTCTGTAAGCCTCGGGCATTTGCTTGCGAAATCGAAATTACTTGATTACCAGGCAAATTAGCTAAGTGCGATGCAATATGCGGAAATTGCCCGGGGAAGTTTTGATGTAAAAATAGTACGCGCATATAAATTGATAATAAGGTCTAATCAGTAAGTATAGCTTCTAAATTTTAGAAATTGATGAGTCTAGTTGAATACTACCAGCAAAAATATAGTGCTAAACTCGAAAAAACAACACTAAATTCTTCATAAAATCCAATACTTAAGCTTAGGCACTCGCGAAATTAAGCACAATTCTGTATAATCTCGTTTTGGAAAATAAGGATTACAAATGCGTTTGTTGCAACAAGCTCTTACCTTTGATGATGTTTTATTAGTTCCCGCGCATTCTGTGGTAATGCCACGCGAAGTTATTTTAAGCACTCAACTTACCCGCAATATCAAACTCAATATCCCGCTGGTTTCTGCGGCAATGGATACGGTCACCGAAGCGCCACTGGCTATTGCATTGGCACAAGAAGGTGGTTTAGGCGTAATTCACAAAAATATGACCGCTGCACTGCAAGCGGCACACGTTTCGCGTGTTAAACGCTTTGAATCTGGCGTGGTGAACGACCCTGTGACGATTCAACCCCACATGACGGTACGCGATGTCATCGCACTCACGCAAAAACACAAAATTTCAGGCTTACCCGTTGTAGATGGCGACAAAATCGTCGGTATTGTGACTAATAGAGACTTGCGTTTTGAAACCAATTTAGACCAAGCTATCAGCAACATCATGACACCGCGCGATAGACTCATCACGGTGCGCGAAGGCGCTTCTCGCGAAGAAGCGATCCATTTATTGCATCAATACCGCTTAGAACGTGTTTTGGTGATTGATGGGCAAGATACGCTTAAAGGCCTCATCACTGTTAAAGACATTCAAAAATCGCACGACCACCCATTTGCCTGTAAAGACAGTAAAGGCCGCTTGCGTGTTGGCGCTGCAGTTGGTGTGGGTGAAGGTACCGAAGAACGAGTAGCAGCGCTAGCGGCCGCTGGAGTTGATGTGATTGTGGTAGATACCGCGCATGGCCATTCGCAAGGCGTGTTAGATCGTGTGAAATGGGTAAAGAAAAATTATCCAAAAATTGAAGTGATTGGTGGCAACATCGCCACTGCAGATGCCGCGAAAGCACTTGTAGATGCTGGTGCTGACGGTGTTAAAGTAGGGATCGGTCCAGGTTCAATATGTACCACTAGAATAGTTGCTGGTGTGGGCGTGCCGCAAATTAGCGCCATTAGCAACGTCGCTAAAGCACTCGAAAAATCTGGTGTGCCGTTTATTGCCGATGGCGGCATTCGCTTTTCTGGTGATATTTCCAAAGCCATCGCCGCAGGTGCGTATTCTGTGATGTTGGGTGGCATGTTTGCAGGCACCGAAGAAGCACCGGGCGAGGTTGAGTTGTTTCAAGGTCGTTCATATAAATCATACCGCGGTATGGGCTCAGTAGGCGCCATGCAAAAAGGCTCTAGCGATCGATACTTTCAAGAGTCCGATGGCAATCCAGACAAATTAGTGCCAGAAGGCATCGAAGGCCGTGTGCCTTACAAAGGTAGCGTACTCGCAGTTATTCATCAACTGATGGGTGGCTTGCGTGCCTCTATGGGCTATGTGGGCGCTGCAAATATTCAAGACATGCGCAATAAAGCAGAATTTGTACAAATCACCAGTGCTGGCATGCGTGAATCGCATGTGCATGACGTGCAAATTACTAAAGAAGCGCCAAACTACAGGATTGATTGATGAATAACATCAATCAACAAAGCCAGTATGTTAAGGAATCTGCAATTTTAGGTTTGCTTTTACTTATCGGTTTGCTTGGCCTAGGCTATTTTATCTCGAATAGCATCCTGACAATGAAGGCAATGGAACGCACTGTCGAGGTCAAAGGGCTTTCCGAACGCGAGGTGAACGCGGATATCGCAATATGGCCCATTACTTTCAATATGGCAGATAACGACTTAATTAAACTATCCAATGTGATTAAAGACAAAAATGCAGAAGTTGTTAAATTCCTAAAATCAAAAGGTTTCAACGACTCAGAAGTGAGTGTTTCTGCGCCATCTATAGTAGATAAGTTAGCACGCGAATATGATAGTGGAAATAATTCGGCCTTTCGTTTTAGTGCGAGCTCCACGGTGACGGTTTATAGTAATCAAGTTGATAAAGTAAAAGATGCTAGAACTCAGTTGGGGGAACTTGGAAAACTGGGTATTGCCATCGGCAATGATAACGGAATGAATGGCATGGGCACACAGTATTTATATAGCAAATTAAATGATGTGAAGCCCGCAATGATTGAGCAAGCCACTAAAAATGCACGCCAAACTGCAGAAAAATTTGCCAAAGATTCTGATAGTAAATTGGGAAAAATTAAGCGTGCAAGCCAAGGCACTTTCAGCATTGAAGACCGCGATTCCAGTACCGCGTATATTAAAAAAATACGCATTGTCTCGACTGTAGAATACTACCTTTCCGATTAATTTTTTCCCTTTAAATAACTCATTTTTTTCTAACGGCGCCTCATGTCGCACTCTAAAATACTCATTCTCGATTTTGGCTCACAAGTCACCCAACTCATCGCTAGGCGTGTGCGTGAGGCACATGTGTATTGCGAGATTCATCCTTGCGATGTGTCGGATGAATTTGTTAAAGATTTTGGTGCCGATGGCATTATCCTCTCTGGCAGCCACGCTAGCGCTTACGAAGAAGACACAGATAAAGCGCCGCAATCCGTTTTTGAGCTAGGCGTTCCGGTTCTAGGCATTTGCTACGGCATGCAAACCATGGCGCAACAGCTTGGCGGAAAGGTGGAAGCTGGCACTAAGCGCGAATTTGGTTATGCGGAAATCCGCGCCCGTGGCCATTCTGCGCTATTTAAAGATATTCAAGACCGTACCAATGTTGAGGGTCACGGCTTGTTAGATGTATGGATGAGCCACGGCGATAAAGTCACCGTGTTACCACCCAATTTCAAAGTTATTGCCAGCAATGAAACCACGCCTATCGCCGCGTTTTCCGATGAAACGCGCCATTTTTATGGTGTGCAATTTCACCCAGAAGTCACCCATACCAAACTTGGCCAAGCGATTTTAGAACGTTTTGTTTTAGAAATTTGCCAAGCAAAGCCTGACTGGGTGATGAAAGACCACATTGCCGAAGCAGTAGCCAAAATCAAAGCGCAAGTCGGAGATGAGGAAGTCATTCTCGGCCTCTCAGGTGGCGTAGATTCTAGCGTTGCTGCTGCGCTGATTCACCGCGCCATTGGCGACCAACTCACCTGCGTATTTGTGGATCACGGCTTGTTACGCTTAAATGAAGGTGACATGGTAATGGATATGTTCGTCGGCAAATTGCACGCAAAAGTCATTCGCGTCGACGCGACCGCGCAATTTATGAGGCATTTGGCGGACGTGAGTGACCCTGAAGCCAAACGCAAAATCATTGGCCGTGAATTTGTAGAAGTATTTAAAGCGGAAGCAGCCAAACTCAAGGCAGGCACAGGCGGGCATAAAGGCGCAAAATGGCTCGCACAAGGCACCATTTACCCCGATGTGATTGAATCTGGTGGGGCAAAATCTAAAAAAGCGGTGACGATTAAAAGCCACCACAATGTCGGCGGATTGCCAGAAAAATTAGGCCTAAAACTACTGGAACCGCTGCGCGATTTGTTCAAAGATGAACTGCGCGAACTCGGCGTGGCGCTTGGCTTACCAGCCGATATGGTATATCGCCACCCTTTCCCAGGGCCAGGCTTGGGTGTACGTATTTTAGGTGAAGTTAAAACTGAATTTGCCGATTTATTACGCCGCGCAGACGCGATTTTTATTGAAGAATTGCGCAATACTATCGATGAAAAAACTGGCAAAAGCTGGTATGCACTTACCAGTCAAGCCTTTGCAGTATTTTTACCTG
>JANNFN010000037.1:0-9764 GCA_031379885.1 Methylotenera sp. | reverse complement strand
GCTAAACATTGATAATGTGTTATCACATAAAATCCGATTCAACTGGTCATAGCATAATCAATGGGGTCAGACCCGATTGATTTTAGCTTTATCATGTGTTTACAGTAACATATATTTAAGTAAAAATCATCGCCTGCAAACCGCATAGATATTGGCTTACAGAGCATCTATTTTAGAACCTTAAATCCACTTTCAAATCATCCACATGCTCTAAACCCACGGCAATGCGCACCAAATTATCTTTGATGCCCGCCTCTGCCCGCGCCTCGGCCGTAATGCGGCTGTGCGTGGTGGTGGCTGGGTGCGTAATGGTGCTTTTTGCATCGCCAAGATTAGCAGTAATCGAAATCAGTTCGGTCGCATCAATCAGCGCCCAAGCGGCTTGCTGCTGCGTTTGACCAGCCTTCGGCTTGACTTCAAAACTCACAATGCCGCCACCGCTACTTTGCTGTTTTAACGCCAGCGCATGTTGTGGATGCGAAGCTAAACCTGGGTAATACACGCGAGCCACTTGCGGTTGATTTTCAAGCCAAGTCGCGAGTTCCAGCGCGCGCTTAGCGTGCGCTTCCATACGCACATGTAGCGTTTCCAGCCCTTTTAAAAACACCCAAGCGTTAAATGCACTCATGGTGACACCCGCGGTGCGCAAAAAGCCGTACACTGGCTCCATCAAGATTTTAGAGCCAAGCACCGCGCCACCCAAACATCTGCCTTGGCCATCAATATATTTGGTGGCTGAGTGAATAATAATATCCGCGCCCAAATCTAATGGTTTCTGAATCGCTGGCGTGCAAAAGCAGTTATCCACCACCAAATGCGCACCGGCTTTGTGCGCAATACTCGCCAGAGCCGCAATATCGCACACTTCGGTGAGCGGATTCGACGGCGTTTCGACAAAAAACAGTTTGGTTTTTGGCGTAACGGCAGCTTGCCATTCGGCAGGGTTCGTCAGCGACACATAAGTCACTTGCAAACCCCAGCGCGCGAGAATGTTGCTGAACAATTGTACCGATGTGCCAAAAATGCTGCGCGAGGCCACCACATGGTCGCCAGTGCTGCACAAAGCCATCACCGTAGCCAATATGGCCGACATTCCAGTGGAAGTCGCTACGCATTGCTCTGCGCCTTCTAGCGCCGCCAATTTGTTCTGAAACATGGTCACAGTTGGGTTGGTGAAGCGTGAGTAAATATTACCCGGCTCTGTGCCGCCAAAGCGCGCTGCCGCTTGCGCCGCATCTTTAAACCTAAAACTAGAGTTTAAAAATAGCGCTTCAGAATTCTCGCCGAATTCGGTCATCTCGCTGCCCGCGCGGACAGATAATGTTTCAGGATGATAATTTTTATTCGTCATAATGCTCTCACAATTTTTGGGCATTAAAAAACCCGTTAAAGCTAAAGAATGAGCTAGAACGGGTTCTTTTTTTACCTCGCTTTAGCAGAATTTATTATGCGCTCGCAAGCTGAGTAAGGCTTTGTTTAAAGTTGGCCACTCAAATCAGCGCAATTAAATGTTATGCCTAACTAAACCCTAGGTCAAGGCTTATTTAGAGGTCAAACTTTTTTTAATTGACAGATACTTCCTCTGCATCTTCGTCGCTGTCAATCAGGTTCAAATCCATCTGCGTGCTAGTATTGGCGGGCTTATTTCTATTATTCATGTCGCCACGCGCGGACTCGATACGGTTTAAATATGCCGCATCAACATCGCCTGTCACATATTTACCATCGAAACATGAACAATCGAAATCTTTAATTTTAGGATTGCTTAATTTAATATCTTCCACTAAATCGTCTAAATCTTGGTAAATCAGCGCATCCGCGCCGATTTCTTGGCAAATTTCTTCATCACTTCTGCCCGTTGCTAGCAGCTCATCGCGACTTGGCATATCGATGCCATACACGTTGGGAAAGCGCACTGGTGGCGCGGCAGAGGCGAAATATACTTTGTTGGCGCCGGCATCGCGCGCCATTTGCACAATTTGCTGCGATGTCGTTCCACGCACAATCGAATCATCGACCAACAGCACGTTTTTGCCTTTAAACTCAATGCCGATTGGATTGAGTTTTTGGCGCACCGATTTTTTGCGCAAGGCTTGCCCAGGCATAATAAAAGTGCGACCAATGTAGCGATTTTTAATGAAGCCTTCGCGATAATCCAAACCCAACGCAATGCCTACCTGTAATGCACTCGGTCGGCTGGTATCGGGGATGGGAATTACCACATCAATTTGCTTATCTGACCACTCGCGCTTGATTTTTTCGGCTAGACTTTTGCCCATATCCAAGCGCGTTTGATACACCGAAACGCCGTCAATCACAGAATCTGGTCTTGCTAAATAAACGTACTCAAAAATACAGGGGTTTAACTTGGCATTTTCTGCACATTGACGACTGAAAAAATTGCCTTCCATATCAATAAACACGGCCTCCCCAGGCTCTACATCACGAATCATTTTAAAGCCCAACACATCTAGCGCTACGCTTTCTGAAGCAACAATATATTCCGTACCTTTTTCGGTGTCCAGTTTGCCAATCACCAGCGGACGTATACCGTTAGGATCGCGAAACGCCAGCAGCCCAAAATTGGCAATCATAGCAACCACTGCATACGCGCCTTTGCAACGGCGATGTACGCCAGCCACCGCGTCAAAAGCCATGTCGGTGTTCAACACTGCATTTTTAGATGTTTTCTCGATTTCGTGCGCCAGCACATTTAACAGCACTTCAGAATCTGAACTGGTATTAATGTGACGCAAATCTTGACGGAACATTTCAGATTTCAATTGTTCGGAATTGGTCAGATTACCGTTATGGCCAAGTACGATACCAAAAGGAGAATTCACGTAAAATGGTTGTGCTTCTGCCGCGCTAGAAGAGCCCGCTGTAGGGTAGCGCACGTGGCCGATACCAGCGTTACCGACTAGGCTGCGCATATGGCGTGTGTGAAAAACATCTTTCACTAAGCCATTGTTTTTATGCATAAAAAATGTGTTTCCATCGCAGGTAACAATGCCCGCTGCATCTTGTCCACGATGTTGTAGCACCAGCAAACCATCGTATAACAGTTGGTTGACTGGGTTTTTACCGACGATGCCTAAAATTCCACACATAAATTGATGTCCTTAAGCAATTTCGTTATTTTAAATCATTTAGTCATATTTAACATGTTTTGCTACAGCCTGTGGCATCCATGGCAACACCGTTTTAACCAAGGCCTCTAGTGGCGAACTAAACATGGCGTTGGTCCAACGCGCATCTTTGGGGAAGCTAGTTAATCCCGCTAAGAACACCAACACGCATACAATCAACAAACCACGTGCAAGGCCAAAAAAGCCACCTAAAAAACGATTAAACCAATTCAAACCAATTTTTTTTATTAAACTTGAAAGTGCTATCGTTAATAAGCTGGATATGAGTAATACACCAAAAAAAACTATTAGATGTGCTGCCAAAATTCTTAGTGAGTCTGTTGGAATATCTGTTGGCAGTAAAGGCACCAATTGTATTGCGTAAGTTTTCGCCGCATAAATTGCGGCCACCCAGCCAGCTATTGCTAATACTTCGCGTACCGCACCGCGCATCATACTCACGACAATAGAAATGCCAATAATCAGTAAAACGGTGTAATCAAAACTAGTCATAGCGCTAAACTTAATTTGCAATAAACAAGCACTATTGACTTACCACCATGCCGGTTAAACCCGCGTCCTTAATGTTCTCTAGCGCAATAGCCGCCTCGTTTCTGTCGCCAAATAATTGAGTGCGTAAACGAATTTTTTTACCCTTATCGGTATCAATTTTTTCAGTTTGCGATTTGTATCCCAAATCAGTCAATTTTGTTTGTAATTGCTTTACGTTGCCTACATCCGAAAAAACGCCAATTTGTACATAAAATTTACCGCTAAGTGGTTTCGCAGCAATTGGTGCTTTTTCGGGCTTGCTTGGCGCGGCTTCTGAATCGACTGTTGGCGTTGATTCTGCATTTGGTTCCGCCACCTCAGGTGCTATTGATACTGGAGGGTCTGAAGGCACAATACTAGAATCGAAATCTGAAATTGCAGGCTCAGTTTGCCCACTTGGTAAGGTAATAGTAACTTCATCCGCTGGCTGCACCGCTGAACGATCTTTAAGTATCATCGGCAACACTATTACCATCAATAAGACCAGTGCAATTGCACCCACTAAGCGACGACGCGCGCGCTTTTTTAAATTTAATTCCTGATCGCTAGAGGTGTCTCTTTGCATGCAATTTACCTTAAGATTACGCGCTTTCAAATATGCGCTATTAATTAATTTTGCTGTTAGCTAACTTATGCCATGCAAGTTATGCGGCCTTATAAGCTATTGAAATCACTTGCAATTGCATCTGCAACGGTATAAAACGAGCCGAATACGATTATTCTATCATTTTTGGTAGCGTCTTTACAGGCTGAATCAATTGCAGCGTTAACATTTGCAAACAAATGTATCGCTGAGTTTTTTGTTAATTTTTGAAGACTATTATTTAAATCCACTGCTTTCGCGCCGCGCGGGTTATGAGTGTTTGCAATATACCACGCCGAAATATGTGGTTTCACCGCGTTTATCACACCTTCTATATCCTTATCCGCCAACATGGCAAACACGGCCAAAGTGCGCCCTGAACAAGAGTTTGCCTGTAAATTTTGTGCCAGCGATTTCGCCGCGTGTGGGTTATGCGCAACATCGACAATAATTTGAGGATTTGAGTGAATTTGTTGATAACGACCTATTAATTTAACCGCCCTGAGAGCCGCATGAATATTGGCTTGTGAGGCAGGTAAAAACTCATTTAAATACTGTACCACACACACTGCACAAGCGGCATTATTGAGCTGAAAATCCCCCATTAGGCCGAGATTAGGAAACTGTATATACCCATCGCCCGCAGAATATTGCCAGCCTTGCGCATTTTTTTCCACCTTAAAATCACGATTAATTAAGGCTAAATGAGCTCCAATTTTTTTTGCATAATGAATCAAGCTAGCGGGCGGATTTTCATCGCCACAAATGGCCAACTTGTTCGCGCGATAAATACCCGCTTTTTCAAACCCAATTTTTTCACGTGTTTCACCTAAATATTCCATGTGATCTAAATCCACCGTAGTAACGATGGCACAAGCCGGCTCAAAGATATTCACCGCGTCCAGTCTACCCCCCAGCCCAACTTCCAAAATTATGACATCCAATTTTTGACGGCAAAAATGCCACATTGCAGCCAGTGTACCCATCTCAAAATAAGTTAGCGCAATATCTCCACGCTTGGCTTCAACTGCTTCGAAAGCTGTGCAAAGATCTAAGTCGGAAATAGTTTCGAGGTTAACGCTTACACGCTCGTTGTATTTGGTGAGATGCGGTGATGTATAACAGCCCACGCGGTAACCAGCTTCAGTGTAGATTTGGCTTAATATCGTGCATACAGAGCCTTTGCCGTTGGTACCAGCAACCGTGATAATGGGAGATTTTGGGTTTAGCTTTAGCTTATTAGCAACTGCTTTTACTCGATCCAAACCCATGGCAATGGATTTAGGATGCAAAGCTTCAATGTATGCCAGCCATTCGTTAGCCGTTTTAGCTTTAAAATCAGGCTTGGCTTGAGTATCTGTCACGTTGCTTACTGTTTTATGCGGCTTTAGGCGTTCGCATTAAACTGGATAAAATATTGGCTAATTTTTGACGCATTTCGCGGCGATCGACAATTAGATCTACTGCACCATGATCCACCAAAAACTCAGCACGCTGAAAACCCTCTGGCAAGGTCTCACGGACGGTTTGCTCAATCACGCGCGGCCCTGCAAAACCAATTAATGCGTTAGGTTCGGCAATAATAATATCACCTAACATAGCAAAGCTGGCCGAAACACCGCCCATTGTTGGGTCAGTCAACACTGAAATATATGGTAAACCAGCTTGTGATAACTTAGTCAGCGCAGCGCTTGTTTTTGCCATTTGCATCAGAGAAAGCAATCCTTCTTGCATACGGGCGCCACCACTGGCAGAGATGCAGATGAAAGGCGTTTTATTTTTTATGGCCGCGTTGATGCCACGCACAAAACGCTCACCTACCACAGCACCCATCGACCCACCCATAAATTTGAATTCAAACGCAGCTACAACCACCGCCAAGCCATGAATTTTGCCTTCCATGACAACAAGCGCATCTTTCTCGCCACCCTCTTTTTGCGCAGCTTTAATACGGTCAGCATAACTTTTACTATCTTTAAATTTTAATGGATCTATGGGCTCCACATTCGCACCAATTTCAATGCGTTTTTCTTCTGGATCCAATAGTTGATTCAAACGATCACGTGCGCCGATACGATTATGGTGACCACATTTTGGACATACTTCTGCATTAGCTTCTAAATCGGTTCTATACAGCACGGTCAAGCATGACTCGCACTTACTCCACAAGCCTTCAGGCAAACTTTTTCTTTGTGCTGAGCCCACAGCACGCTTAATCTTTTGCGGTATTTTATCTAACCAACTCATATTTAATCCTTAAGAATCAATGGCGGTACGTAATTCTTGCGTTAATTGTGCAATATTCGATAAGAGGTTATGGTCATTAGATTGCTCAATTGCTATCACCATGCGACTTCCAACCACCACCGCATCGGCTATAGCCGCCACTTTTTTTGCTGTTGCAGCATCTTTAACACCAAAACCTACGCCAATGGACAAATTAGTTTTAGTACGAATATCTGCCACGCGCGCTTTGACTTCTTCAATATCCAAGTTTGCCGCACCAGTCACCCCTTTTAGCGAAACATAGTACAAAAATCCACTGGCTTGATTCACAATTAAATCAACGCGTGCAGCATCTGATGTGGGTGATAACAAGAAAATACTATCTATACCATTGGCTTGCAAGCTTGCAATAAAATCCTTACATTCTTCTGGAGGGTAATCCACAGTCAACACACCATCTACCCCCGCACTTTTAGCCATTTGCGTGAATACCTCCCTGCCCATTGCCTCAATTGGATTTGCATAACCCATTAATATAATAGGTGTTTTTGTATCTTTTTGACGAAACTCACTCACCATTTCCAGCACTTTACTCAAGCCCACTTTATGTTTCAGCGCACGCTCGCTGGCACGTTGAATCACTGGTCCATCCGCCATTGGGTCAGAAAATGGAATGCCAACTTCAATCATGTCAGCGCCGCTTGCTACCAAAGTGTGCAATAAATTAACAGTATGTTTTGGATGCGGATCGCCCGCAGTGATGTAAGGAATTAAGGCTTTTTTGTTACTGGCTTTAAGTGCAGAAAATACGGTTTGAATACGTGACATAGATTTATTTTATAAGGTTATATTAGCTAAACGCGCTACGGTGTTGATGTCTTTATCGCCACGGCCTGAAAGATTTACCAAAATGATTTCATCTTTGCTCATAGTTTTAGCCATTTTTTCTGCATAAGCTAGGGCATGACTAGATTCGAGTGCAGGAATAATGCCCTCAGTGCGACATAAACTATGAAACGCCGTCATGGCTTCGTCATCAGTAATTGCCACATACTCGGCTCGCTTAATGTCTTTCAACCATGCGTGTTCTGGGCCTACGCCAGGATAATCCAGTCCAGCTGAAATCGAGTGTGTTTCGATGATGTTGCCATCTACATCCTGCATCAAATAAGTGCGATTGCCATGCAGCACACCCACTGGGCTGTTCGCAGTCAATGGCGCTGCGTGCATGCCAGTTTCCATGCCGTGCCCTGCCGCTTCTACGCCAATCAATCTTACGTTTGGCACGTCGATATAAGGATAAAAAATACCCATGGCATTGGAACCTCCGCCCACACAAGCCACAATCGCATCTGGCTGACGGCCAACCATCTCCATTATTTGCACTTTGGCTTCAGTGCCAATCACCGATTGAAAATCGCGCACCATCATCGGGTAAGGATGTGGGCCAGCTACTGTGCCAATAATATAAAAAGTGTTTTCAATGTTGGTCACCCAGTCGCGCATTGCCTCATTAAGCGCATCTTTAAGCGTTTTGGAGCCACTTTCTACTGGCACCACGGTTGCGCCCAGCAATTTCATTCTAAACACGTTAGGCGCTTGGCGTTTCACGTCCTCGCTGCCCATATATACTACGCATTCCAAACCCAAACGTGCCGCGATGGTTGCCGTTGCAACGCCATGTTGACCGGCACCTGTTTCAGCGATTACACGTGGTTTTCCCATACGTTTAGCCAATAGTGCTTGGCCAATGGTGTTATTTACTTTGTGTGCACCAGTGTGATTTAAATCCTCGCGTTTTAAGTAAATCTGCGCGCCACCGACTTTGTTAGACCAGCGCTCAGCGTGATAAATCGGGCTTGGGCGGCCAACGAAGTGTTTCAAGTCATAAGCAAACTCTGCTAAAAATTCAGGGTCATGACGATATTTTTCATACATCAAGCGTAATTCTTCTAAAGCTTCGACCAAAGTCTCTGCGACAAAAATTCCACCAAATTGGCCAAAATGACCACGTTCGTCCGGCATGTCATACATTTGCATCATTTACTCCTCGCATGAATGCAGCGATTTTCGCAGCATCCTTGATTCCCTTAGCAGATTCTACTCCGCCACTTACATCTACCGCGTAAGGTCTCACTTTCTGAATCGCTTGTCCTACATTTTGTGCCGTGAGTCCGCCCGCTAAAATCACTGGTTTTGTTAGTTCTTTTGGAATTAAATCCCAATCAAACGTAAGGCCAGTGCCACCAAATGCAGACTCACTGTGCGCGTCTAAAAGCAAACCTTTTGCGCTGTTAAATTCAACTTCGTATTGTAACAAATTTGTATCCGCTTTTACTCGAACTGCCTTGTAATATGGTAAGTTTATTTGCTCACAATCGCCAGGTGATTCATCACCGTGATACTGCAAAATACCTAGCTGTACCTTTGATAATACTGTTTCAATTTCGGATTTTGACGCATTTACAAATAAACCGATGACACTAACAAATGGCGGAATTACTGCCACAATGTTTTGCGCTTGCTCAACTGATACGCAGCGTGGACTTTGCGCATAAAACACTAAGCCAATCGCATCTGCACCAGCATTGACAGCGCTCACAGCGTCCTCTACACGGGTAATTCCGCAAATTTTTACTCTAGTTCGCATATTTTTTCCATAAAACGTAAGCGTAACTTAAACGCGTGAATGTGTCAGTTAAATAAGTATCAACGCGCGTTGTGTGTTAGGTAAAACAAATTTTTTAGCGTATTCAACGCCAACCAAATACAAGCCATTGGGCGAAAATGTGGGCGGCGAAAGCGTGCGATTTTTCTGCTCCAAAAGTTCTTTTATGAATTCGGGCGGATGCTTGCCATTGCCCACATAAATAAGAGCTCCGACCATGTTGCGCACTTGATGTTGCAAAAAAGCGTTAGCAGAAAAATTAAAAATAATAAACTCGCCATGCGCGATGATTGACGCGCCTTGCAGGTTTTTGACTGGCGACTTGGCTTGACACTCACTAGCACGAAAAGCGCTAAAATCGTGCTCACCTTGCAAATAGTATATCGCTTCCTGCATGGCTGAAATGCTCAGCGGTAAATGGTACCAACCTGCTTGCCTCGCTTTTATAGCTGGCGCTGTAGCACTATTCGCCAATAAATATTGATAACTGCGCTGCGTGGCAGAAAAACGTGCATGAAACTCCTCATCCACCATTTTTGCCCAAACTACACGAATGCTGTCTGGCAAAAAAGCATTCACACCGCGCACCCAAGCACTATCTAGGCGC